>CAZMBV010000197.1:0-4219 GCA_964564335.1 uncultured archaeon | reverse complement strand
TATAGAACCTCTACGTGGCATCATACCTATCAGTCCCATATTTATCCTATGAACATATTAATTCATTGAAATCCATATGATTTTTTCCCCTTTCCGAAGGCTGATGGATAAGGATGTATTACCCATGTATCACCCTAACAATTGGCTATTATGGGGAATGGGAAATAGTAAAATAACTAATTGAACAGAGTCCAAACCAACCAATTATGGCAAAAGACTTAACGAATGTTTGATGTAAAAAGAGTAATGCCGTCCTCCTCTTCATCAATTATTGTATCAGTTGAAACTATCGCGACTGGAATCGAGTATCTCGCCAACATAGATGCAGACCTAAACCGAATCGTAGCTAAATTAGGACCGCCACCACTCTGGGCGCGTGAGCCAGGTTTCGGAACACTGGTTCATATTATCCTCGAACAACAGGTATCACTTGCATCAGCTCGTGCTGCGTATGAGAAATTAAACACAGCTGCTGGAACCCTCAAACCATCCAGATTCCTTGATTTTTCCGACTTCGATTTGTTAGGATTTGGTTTCAGCCGACAAAAGTCAAGTTATTGCCGAGGCCTGGCTAGAGCGATTGAGGAAGGTAGACTTAATCTCGATAGTTTTAAGGATCTAATCGATGAAGAAATTCGCACTCGTTTGATTGAAATCAAGGGTATTGGTCCATGGACAGCTGACATCTATTTACTGATGGCACTTGGTCGTTCAGATATATGGCCTGTTGGAGACCTGGCGCTTGTTTCAACCATGCAGCAGGTCAAAGGACTAGCTTCGCTTCCCGACCAAGATTTAATGGATAAAATCGCGATTCCCTGGAAACCTTGGCGTTCTGTTGCAGCCCGCATCCTCTGGCACTATTATCTATCAAACCGATAAGTGAACCGCAAAATGATACCATTTAATGTATCATTTAGGAGTAAGAATGATCTACCTTAAGAAACGCCTCTTTATCCTCTTTATGGATGATAGTTAATACAAGCATAGATTACATAATCCTTTTCTGATTGCAATAGCTGGTGCAAATGCAATCTCTTTCCGAGGTAAGTGATACTATTGGTCACTAAGAAAATTTTCATCGTACCGCATACTCACTGGGATCGAGAGTGGTATCTCCCATTCCAGAAATTCCGATATTCCCTAGTCCACCTAATCGATGAACTTCTCAGGATACTAGACAAGCAAGATTTTGTATTCATGCTAGACGGACAGACAGTGGTTCTGGAGGACTATCTAGAAATTCGTCCTGAGAAAAGACAGGAGCTGATGGACCGAATTCGTGAGGGCAAAATAACTGTTGGACCGTGGTACCTTCTTCCTGATGAATGGCTTGTAGGAGGAGAGTGTCTTATTCGCAACCTTGAGTTTGGTCAAGACATAGCTACAGACTTCAAGATTCCGCTCATGGATATCGCATACCTTCCTGATCAATTCGGACACACCAGTGGAATACCACAATTACTTGGTGACTTGACAAATCTCGAAACAGTAGTTCTTTGGCGTGGAGTACCTTCAAGTATCACATCGGTCCCATTCATTTGGAAATCCCATGAGAACTCGTGTACATCTGTACATGGTAACTATCTTCCATTTGGCTATGGAAATGCAACGATGCTTCCTACAGATTATGATGAATTTGTGAATGCTGTCAACGAAAAGGTAGCTGAACTAGAACCGTTCTCTCCGGTGCCAATCTACCTGCTTATGAACGGCTCCGACCACCTCTTTCCACAAGCATTTACCAAGGAATATTCAGAGAGAATGAAAGAAAACGAGCTTGACATAGGTATTTCATCTCTTAAGAACTACATCGAGAATCTGGATAGCAAACTCGCAGAGATTGGATACAATCGTCAGGTCCACATTGGTGAGTTCAGATCATCATCCAGAGCACCTCTTCTGCAAGACACATACTCAGCTCGAATGTGGATAAAACAATGGGACCAGAAAATAGAGAACTTACTAACTAATAGCGCGGAGCCAATCTGGGCGTATTTATCATCCACTGCTGGATTTCAGTATCCCGCAGGTTTCTTGAAGACATCTTGGAAATGGTTACTCCGCAATCAACCTCATGATTCAATATGCGGTTGTTCAGTGGATCAAACACACGAAGAAATGAAAACTCGCTATTCGTGGGCAGAGTCGATCTGTGAAGCTGCTCTGAAAGATGCAGAAACGAGTATACACAAGATTGTATCACCAACGGACGAGTCATCTGTTCTTGTCTTTAGTGCTGGTGCCAGTATAAAATCTCCAATCTACATCGAATTCTCTGCTCCGGGAAGTAAAATTGTGAGAGGTCTCCGTACTGAGGATAATCAAGTCTATGATGTTCAACTGCTCAAATCCAGAGAGGACATCTTCATGGACACAACATTGGGTATGACCACCGCTAAGATGGGTATGAGACTACTCCCTGGAAGAAAGTTAATGGACTTCTACATTAATGGTGTAGAGTATTTCGATGGAGATGAGCCAGGGCTACTCGAACTCAGATTCATTGCTGATAGGCATCCTGTAGGGGAATTTGATATGGAGAGTCTCAAGCAGGAAGCAAATGAAATCATTGGCAGTAAGAAGTACAAGAAGATTCACCTCGTTGCGGCTAAACCTACTCAAAGTGTGTATGCAACTGTCATTCCACTTAAGCCATGGGCATTCTCGAAACTTACTCCCATTGAAGAGCCACCCAAAGTTGTACCAGAAGAAATGATAACCATATCTGAGAACCAAATCGAAAACAAGTTCTATTCATTATCATTCAATAAAGATGGAAGTCTGAATTTCATCAATAAGAGTAGTGGCACGCAATATCAAAGGCTGCATGTGTTCGAAGACTATGGAGATCGGGGTGACGAGTACACCTTTGGAAGACTCGAACCAGAAAAAGTGCGTGTGAAGGATGTCAAACGAACAGTCATCAGCTCTGGACCGATTATAGCAGAGATTCGCCAGACGCTCACTCTAGAACTCTACGGTTCTATTGATCCATCAAGAGAAAAGAGAGTTGGAAAGGCAGAGATACCAGTCATTTCTGATTTCAGATTTTATCGTGATTCACCAAGGATTGAAGTGTCAACTAAGCTTACAAACACTGCAAAGGACCACCGACTTAGAGTATGTTTCGACCTTCCATTCAAATCTGAAACTACTTTGACATCGACCCATTTCGGTTGCATAGAACGTTCTGGAATAGCTGAAGTAATACCCGATGCTGAGGAATTAGAAAGAGTGAGAGCAGAGTATCCTGAGAAACCATCAGGTATCCAACCTCAGAAGGGATTTATACGGATTGAGGATGAGAGTGGAACAGAAGCTATCACTGTTCTCAACAAGGGAATACCAGAGGTGGAACTCGTTGATAGCAATCGATTATCTCTGACCCTTCTTCGATGTGTTGGTTGGCTCTCGCGGTCAGACTTTCCTGAGAGACCTATGCATGCAGGACCAGGTGAAGAAACACCAGGAGCTCAAGAGATGAATAGTGAGTATGAGTTTCACTATGGATTTATCGTGCACTCTAGACAAGACCAATTAGCTCTTAGTGCAGAACACGCAGAAGTATTTCACGACCAACCTAAAATCGTCACACTAAACCATGCTGAACCTCCACTTAGTCTCTTGGACCCGATAGTGCAGCTCGATGACCCGGAAGTGAGAATATCTTCTATGAGAATTCGTGGAGACTCCATCTTGGTAACGCTATATAATCTTGAAAATAGAAGTATCGAAGCACAGGTGAAACTTGCTGAGCATATCAAGACAGCCTCAGAGATCAAGGTAGATGGAACAATTATCGACGAACTGCCCGTTTTAGATAACGCTCTGACGCTCACTTTTGAACCGAGAGAGATTAAGATGTGTAGCTTAGGTTGGCAATGAATCATGCTGTAAAAACATGCAGGGCATGCCTTGCAATTGTCAGGGATCAATCTCCTCTCTAAATGTTGAATATTCCGCCTTTAGCTTATCAAAATCGGGATCAATATTTACTTTGAAGAGCACCAATACAGACAGGAAGATGAACAATGCCGCGATTGGACCCCAAAGCAGATACCCTTGTGTGACAAAAGTGGTTTGACCAGGAACAGGAACAACTTCGGGTAAGGCAAAGATGAAACCCCAAAGAAACGCAGAGAAAGCTTGCATTCCATTCAACGGTATTGATGAAAAGCTTGTGTAGAATCCTGCTCGGCCTTCACCTGTCATTATC
>CAZMBV010000196.1:0-4254 GCA_964564335.1 uncultured archaeon | reverse complement strand
ATGCTCATTGTGCTGAAGTCGAGAATCGTACAGGTTTAGGTGATGTTATTGCTCAAACCTTTGGCGGTATTGAAATTCGCACACATCCCGGTGGTCCTGGTGTGGGTAAAGTTGTAAATATTCCCAACAGTGGATTTCAGACTGTGGTTCTGGCTGGAGCTCCTGGTTTGAAAACTCGTGACGTTTTGACTAATCCTGGAAATCGAGCACGAATCAATGCCGTTGGAGATGACCTAGTGAATCGGATTATTGACAATCCCTCGATAGAATCATTCATTTCCTCCTCAAGGGAATTTACAGATTCTATTGGTCTATCTACTGATCGAGTAAAGGCAGCTCTTCAAAATCTGGATGATTCTGGGTTGAATCAATCGAGTATGGTCATGCTAGGTGATTCCGTATTCTGTTTCTGTGATAAACATCAATCCAGTACTGCGGTTCAGATTCTTGCAAAGTACTGGGACACATCTCAAATTCAAGTCACATGCGTATCAAAAGAGGGTGGGAGGTTGGTATCATGGTAGAGATAGAGATACCCGACAATCATCCTCGCAAGGTTTCACTGGAAATACGAGAGAAGATTATCAAGGGACATACAAAACATGAGGTCGCAACTGCTGGTCTTCTTGCACACGGTCGCGGCGAAGCCTTTGACTATCTTATTGGTGAGAAAACTAATGATTTTGCAAAACAAGCAATTACGGTTGCTATTGCAGCTATGTTAGCTGCTCGTCACCCAGTGATTAGTGTCAATGGAAACGTCTGTGCGCTCGTGCCAGAAGATACTGTTCATCTATCTGAGATAACTGGCGCACCACTAGAAATCAATCTATTCTACTATCGGAAAGAACGGGAAGATGCGATACTTAACGCGTTAAAGTCAGCAGGTGCTAAGGAAATTCTTGGAACTCACGATAGACCATCTGAAACAATTCCTGAATTGAAAAGCAACCGCCGAAAGGTCGATCCTGATGGCATTGGTTCTGCTGATGTTGTTCTTGTCCCACTGGAAGATGGCGATAGAACTGAGGCTCTCAAGGCAATTGGAAAATATGTGATCTCCATTGACCTCAATCCGATGAGCCGGACAGCAGTTTATTCCGATGTAACAATTGTCGACAATATCATTCGATGTTTACCATTAATGGTTGAACATGCTCGAGAGATGAAAGACACTCCACATGATGAATTATTGAAGATAGTGGAGAACTTTGACAATGAAAAGAATCTTGCTGATTCGATGGAATTGATGAAGACCCGTTTAGAAGAATTATCAAAGGATATAGGGCCGCTTCGTCAAAAGAAACCGTCAGGAGCAAATGCATAATGAAAATAGTAGTTCTAGGTTCTGGATCTATTGGAAGCCTATACGGAGCATTTCTTAGTACAATAGTTGATAATGAGGTAATCCTGGTGGGACGTAATCCTCATGTAGCTGCCATCAGAACCAAGGGATTACAAATCAAAGGAATAATGGGTGAGTACAAGTTCTACCTCAAGGCTGTCGAGAATGTTTCAGAAATTGAAGAAGCTGACTTGATTCTCCTGACTACTAAAACATATGATACTATTCCTGCTATCAGGAGTGCAAAACACCTGATAGGCAAAGGTGCTTATGTCATGCTTATCCAGAATGGCTTGGGTACAGAAGAACAAGTAGCAGAAGAGCTCAATACAACCAAAGTACTTCGAGCTACAACTTGCATGGGTGCAGTTAGAATTAGCCCTGGTGTTGTTGATGCTACTGGTTGTGGCCTTACCGAACTGGGCTCAAGATATCCCGAAAATTACGATTACGTCATGAAAATGACTGATATGCTTACGAAATGCGGGTTTAACGTTCGGGCTAGTAAGAACATCGAGGGGGTTGTTTGGACAAAGACTCTTGTTAACTGTGGCATCAATCCTGTCGGAGCATTGACTGGTTTCAAGAATGGCGAGGTCTATAAAAATCGACAACTTCGTGGTCTGGTTATTAAACTCGTAGAGGAAGCAGTCGCAATTGTAAAGGCACTTGGAATTGAATTGACCACAGAAGATCCTGTTCGTTATACATTAGGAACCGCTAAGGCTACTGGCAATAACATCAACTCCATGCTTCAGGATATCCGGGCAGGAAAGAGAACAGAGATTGATTCTATAACCGGGGAGATTATCAGACTGGGTAAAGAGCTGGGAATTAAAACTCCTTCCAACGAATCTGTCTATGCTCTAATCAAAGCAATTGAGTCCAACTACCTAGAGGAAACTGATACAAAGGTGGAGATCAAACCGCTCAAAGT
The DNA here is from genome assembly GCA_964564335.1 of uncultured archaeon. Classification (GTDB taxonomy): domain Archaea; phylum Asgardarchaeota; class Thorarchaeia; order Thorarchaeales; family Thorarchaeaceae; genus SMTZ1-45. The sequence goes on along the minus strand of CAZMBV010000196.1, from coordinate 1,972 downwards.
CAAAGAATTAGTTGATACGGTCTCTACATCCTAAACATCATCTTAGCCATTTCGTATGAACTGATTGCGGATTTCTTTGCATTGAATTTCATAGCTTGCATATGACCTGGAAGACCAATTTCGAAAGACATCTCTGAAATTCTCTTTAGCGACTCTACTAGGGCTCTTTCATCTCCAGTAGGGAAATCTGTTCTCCCGAAACTACCCCCGGGGAATAAGGTGTCTCCAGTGATGAGAATTCCTGTGTCTAGAATATCTAAACAAATGCTGCCGAGAGAATGTCCTGGTGTATGTGCCACCTGCATCTTGATGTCTCCAAACTCTAAGACCGTTCCTTCTTCGAGAATTCCTTGAATTTTCAATGGTGGAAGATCCACTCCAAATGTGTCCGACAAGGTCTGATTCATATTTCCTTTGTTGATAGGTTCTGCTTCTGCTTTGTGAAGGTGAATCTTTGGAGTTGCCATTTCCATAATGGGAACAACACCACCAATATGATCGATGTGACTATGCGTCAGAATTATGTCTGTTAATTGTGAAAGCGAAGAACCGAGACTCTGTAGATCTTTGTCCAATGCATGATAGTTCATTCCTGTTCCAGTATCAATCAGAACATGATTGTTCCCAGACTGAATGAATGTAATATTGGAATCGAATGATCGGCTCACCAGAAAATAGATGGAATCTGAAATCTTATCAAACACACACATCACCTAAAGTGTTCCAATAACCTATCTACGTCTTTAATAGTATTATAGAAGTGAGGTGATACTCTTAACCTTCCATTTCGTATTGAACAATGTACGTTGTTTTCTTTCAGTTTCTCATTTAACTTCTCTACATCAGGAGGTTCACATGACACAGTTGCAGAATTGTTGTTTGGCCCAAAATCATAGTATGGGATATCGATCTCTGATAACCTCTTTCGTAGATAATCTGCTGTTGTCATTGCGGCTTGCTCTCTATTCTTAGCAGGAATTTGTAGAAGCACTTTCAATGATTCCAAAAAACCGACATAAGCAATCATTGCAGGAGACCCTACTTGGAACATACGTGCATCAGCAAGAGGCTCTCTATCAAAGTAACCAAATTCCTGTAATTTCTCAACTCCCCACCAACCAAGAAACCTTGGGTGTAATTTATCCATTACTGATCTCTTAACATAGATATATCCTGCTCCTATTGGTCCAAGCATCCATTTTGCAGCTTGCCCAGTTGCGAAATCAACCTTCAGCTTTGCTAAGTCTGTTTCAAAACAACCCGCGGCTTGGATAATATCGACAGACAGGTATGCATCATTCTCATGGGCTAATTTTTCAAGAGTACTTAGATCTACTCGAAACCCGCTACCAAATTGAATCTGACTTATAGCAACAACGCGTGTATTTTCGTCAATGGCTTCGGCAAATCGCTCGATTGGGACTCCGCCATCTACTGATTTTACAACTCTCAACTCTGCCCCATACAGTTTCCTGACATTTTGCCAGGGAATGTAATTTGCTGGAAACTCCAAGTCACATAGAACGATATTTGCTCCCTCTGGATAATCAATGCTATGCGCAAATGAATTAATTCCAGAGCTAGTACTGGGTGTGAGCGCATACTGATCATAATCTCCTCCTAGTAGTTGGGCTAAGTTCGTTCTGATTGCCTTGATATTGGCTAGTGTATCCTTAAACGAACCACCAGCTGCTCTGACTCTATCATCAAGGTATTTTTTCATAGCATTAATTGTGGCAACTGGAGGAATACCTGTTGAGGCGTTATTTAGATAGGCTATATCATTCAGTGCAGGCCACATCTCTGAAATAAAATCCGGGTCAATAAAAGCGGTCATGATATCTCCCAAATGAGTCATATTACAGATAAAGTTCTCTGCGGACTAAATCTAGCGAAGATTTAAGACTAGTATCGCCTTCGTAATTTTTGGAGCGCGGTTTGTCAGTGTTCAGGAGGCTAACAGGCCGGTCAA
>CAZMBV010000195.1:0-4277 GCA_964564335.1 uncultured archaeon | reverse complement strand
TCTCCCCGTTTTTGTTTTCTCTTTAGATCATGTCCAGTGTCCAAAAATTGTCTTAATTCGAACCTCTCGAAATCCGACAGGTCTACAACACTTTTACCTCTCAGGCTCAATAACAACACCTCAGGGCTTCTATGATGCCCATCATAAGGCTTCGTATAAAAAGTTCTCCACTTGTTCAATTATCCCCTACTAGCCTCTCTGCAAACCATTCTGGGTCAAATTGCTTGATATCATCATAGCCTTGACCCACTCCAATAAAAACAACAGGTCTACCCGTCACATGAGCAATGGATAATGCGGCTCCACCTGATGGATCTGCATCAACTTTTGTCAGAACAGCTCCATCAATGCCTATTGCCTTATGAAACTCCTTTGCTTGAGAAAGAGCATCATTACCTGCAAGAGCATCCCCTACAAAGAGTTTGATGTCGGGATTGGCGACTCGTGCAATCTTTTTCATTTCATCTAGCAGATTCTTGTTACTCTGCATTCTTCCTGCACTATCGATGAGCACTATGTCCATGTGTCTAGCCTTGGCATGTGCGATAGCATCGAAAGCGATGGATGCAGCATCTGAACCGTAAGCTTGTTTGATGACTCGTATACCAAGACGTTCTGCATGAAGTTCCAGTTGTTCTATACTTCCAGCTCTAAATGTATCACCTGCTGCAATTACAACTGAGAATCCATTCTTCTTGAACAGGTTTGCGATTTTTGCTAATGTAGTAGTTTTTCCAGTGCCGTTGACTCCTACAAACAAAATTGTTGTGACTTCACCTTTCTCTTTCTTTTTAGAAACAAACTCAAGAAGATCAAGAGGATGTTCTGGTGTTAATATTTCAAGAACTGATTCTAAAATCGCTTCTTTGAATAACTTACTTAGATTCTCTAATCTACCAGCTCTTGTGCCCAACATCTTCTGTTTAGTCAATTCACATATTTGTTCAGCAACTTCTACAGCAACATCATTTTGAATTAAGACCAGCTGCAGTTCCCAAACAGCATCTTCTAGGTTCTTCTCGCTCAGTTCTCTTGTGGTTGTTTTAGTAATAGCAGTATCAAGAGAATTCCTGAGCTTGTCGAACAAAAGACTACTCCTCCTGTTCTGCTGAAGATGAACCTTGACCCTGTACTTGAGATGCTAGTTGTTGGAATTGAGAGTTTAATACCTGAGCACGCGCAACATGCTTTTGATATTCGTCTGCGATTGTTTCGTATTGCTTCTCCAAACCGGTGATTTGTTCTTGAACAGCTGTCTTTGCGTCACTCACACTCTGTTCAATTCTCACACCACTACCAATACTTCGGGTGACATTTGATGGATCTACAAGTTTTGCTTGAACGAAAATACTTCCACCTACATTCATGAGCATTTCCTCACCCTCATTCCTATTTTCTATTTCTTCAAGCACCATTAGTCCTGCTCTGTAATTTGTCATGTATGCCTGAACAACCTCCAATCGTTGCTGAAGTAGTGTGATATTGGATTCGGTCAACTGTTGCTCTTGGTATATTCTTTGGAGCAGCTGTTGCTGTTCATTACTCATGTAAATTCGCTCTCCAATCCTAGATAGTTTCTAAGCTCCAGGCTCTTTACATCCTCTGGTTTAATCTCTTTAATCTCAGAGATTGTAATCAATCGTCTTTTCACTCTATGACGACTACCCAACTCTGATAGGATCTTCTCACGGATATGTTCTTCTTTTTCACCGAGAAGTTCTCGAGTGAAAGTAAATTTTCTTTTATTCTTCAAATATTCGCCTGTCGCTAACCAGATTTTTGAACTCATTCAACTCACACCTCAACTATACGAATCCGAGGACCTGACTTATGTGTGCAAGTTCTACACCTGTTGTATCAGATCCTGCAACCATACCATCAATATTGGCAAGCACTCCTAGACTAGTATATGGGCTGCCTCTATTGACTGTTCCAACCTCGATGTGTACTTTTAACAGCTGTGATAGCTGTTCAATCTCGTCATCAGTAGCCAAAGGATGTACTACTGCACCCTGATTTGTTGTTACAACAGTGGAGCCGACAATAGGGAGCTTGGCTATTGTTCCTGGGATTACTTCAACACATAGAACATCTGATATTTTTCGTATTGATTCAGAACTGAAGTCTGGGTGACACATCGCACCATTATCATTAGCAATAATGATGTTCCCCAGTGCAGTCATTTTATCATCAATCCAATCCACTGGAACTTCTGCCGTCTGCTTTACCTGCTTCAGCTCATCATCATTGGTTGTATACGGAAGAAGAATACCATTTGAATTTGCTACTGCAACAAGACCAACCGCATCCAGAGTTGCTACTGTTGATTGAACCAATGGTAAATTGAAAGTCCTCTCAATCATACTCAATCCTTTTTCAGAAATATTAGAACTGACAAATACAAAGCTGTCTGTGGCGATTCCGTAGGCTCCAACATTAGAATCGCCCTCAAAGTTTGTTCGGGCGATCATTCTGGGTTATCCCTCCGCAAGATAAACGCGAACTAGATTATCTACATTCTTCGTAGCTCGAATTCTTACCCTTCGAGGTGGTTTTTGCATGCCTCTTGCCCAGATTTTGTCGTTAACTTCTGGTTGAATGAGAAGTTCTTCAGGCTTCATGTGCCTTTCAACAAACTCTTTGAGAATTCTGACTGATCTGTTTGCACGTCTAAGTCTACTACCAGTCCAGTATGCCTTTCGAAGGGGAACTGTATAGATCCGTTCATCTATAATCTCTTCTTCCTCTTCTGCCTCCTCAGCTTCAACACTTTCAGGTGTTGTAACCTTGGGACTCTTATCGTCAGCTGGTGCTTCTTCTACTTCTTCAATCTCCTCAATCTCTTCAATTTCTGGTTCTTCTTCAGAGACCTCGGTTTTTGCTTCTTTCTTTTTCTTTGACATTACGCCCACCTGACTATGGTTTTAGCTTACTTTGCCGCCAGTTACGCTGCGCTGGTGTCCTTCTGAGCCTTCCTCCAGTCTTCATTACAACCCATGTGGGAACTGAGGAATTACTCTTCATTGCTTTTGCCATTCTGAGTTTCTTTGCTAGTGGCTTGTTTCGTGCCATGTTTATCACCTGTGCAGCTTTATCTGAACGTTATTTTTCGTTCCCGCTCTTTCTCCTGCAATTGTACCAAGAGCGCTTTTAGTTGCTCGTCTGTTACTTGACCCCTGAGTCTTCCAGAACTAGCCAGTTGAATCAGTTGCATTTCAATTTGCTCTGCAAATTGTGTTTTTACCATCTTGATGTTGGATAACCGCGCACGTGCCTCAGGTGTCAAGATTTGCCGAAGTATAGCTTCCTTTTGAGCCTGTGCTTCTGCATTGGCTTGCTCCTGATCCTTTTCTCTGAGTGCTTGTTCCTGAAGTTCAGCCATTTTCCTTTTACGGATCGCGTCTAACTCCTCATCACTCATTTGCGCCAAATCTCCTGGCTTAGTACTTTGCTAACTCTGGGATTGCCTCTGAGAGTTCCGTCTTCAATGCTGCTGACAACTTATCCATGTATGACCTACCAATGTCTGTCATTTCTCGTCCCTGATTACCACGTTTCTTTATGAAACCGGCTCTCTCAAGTTGCTGTAGTGCAGTTCTGATGATCGCACCACCACTCTTCTGGAACTTGTTTGGTTTTACCCCACGTCTCTTTCTGCCACCATATTCAATCTTCAGCTTCTCTGTTCCAATAGGTCCGTTGAAATAGATCTTTCTTAGGATGCTTGCACATCTGACGAACCAGAAATCTGTATCATCTGGAGCTCTCTCCTTATGAGCACCGGTTTTTACAAACGGCGCCCAGTCTGGAGGGTCGATTTCTTCCCTAGACTTAAGGTCCTGTGCGAGTCGTCGAATCAGAATGTTGGCTGGAATATCATAGACTGTGGGCATTGTCTGTCACCATTTTTCTTGAAGATGAGTCACCTAACACAAATTGGGCCGATGACTTACCTCAAAAGGCTGGAGTCACCGTCTAGAGTTGCCATATAAGATTGTCGTTGTGTTTCAGTGAAAATGAGTTGAGCTAACCTCATTGACCTGCCCGAATCTTGTATATGACCCCAGTATTTCCTCGAAGACCAGCAAAAGATGCTCCTGTCTCCTCACAAAGAGAATCCATCAGATATTGTTTTGTCATCGTATTATGTAAGGCACTACGGAGTATTCTGACCTTGATGTAATGATGCTTCTTGAGTAACCTTACAGCTTCTTTCACTAGAGTATCTGACACCCCGCCTTTTCCAATCTGAATCATAGCTGGATCTTGCCATGCGG
>CAZMBV010000194.1:0-4280 GCA_964564335.1 uncultured archaeon | reverse complement strand
TCAATGATTTTATCGGAATTGTGTAAGATTTTGTTGTTTAATCGTGTAATGAGTTGTATCTGGACATCCTCCCTATCGCTTGGATATCCACGTTCGTCGTGAGTTAGTCCTGTCGCATAGAACTGGTATTTCGAACCGAATAAGGCCATTGGGGGAACGAGATCATCATCTGCTTTGAAGGGAAGATATTCCTCTGGGTTCACAGTAGGGGTCTTCCTGTATTCTAGTTTCAAATCCTTTTCATCTGGAATAACAAGTCGTTCTCTCATATGACCAACCGTTTCATCTGCCAAAATAAAGACTGGTGTCCTATATTTTTCTGACAGGTTGAATGCTTGAACTGTTTGATCGAACATCTCTTGAACAGATGCTGGAGTTAATGCAATAATTTGATAATCTCCATGACTTCCCCACTTAGCCTGCATGATATCTCCTTGCTGGCCACGAGTGGGCTGGCCAGTACTTGGGCCTCCTCGCATGATATTGACCAATACTAACGGGGTTTCAGTCATAACTGCAAGACCAACCGCTTCTAACATGAGACTGACTCCTGGCCCTGATGTTGCAGTCATTGACTTTACTCCGGTCCATGAGGCTCCTATAACACTTGTAATGGATGCGATCTCATCCTCATACTGGACATAAGCACCTCCAAGCTGAGGCATTCTCCGTGACATCCATTCAGCAATCTCTGTTGCAGGAGTAATTGGATAGCCGCCGAAATACCTGCAACCCGCACTGAGTGCTCCTTCAGCACAGGCAATATCACCCATAGTGAACATTATTCGTTCTGGCATTACTCTGATTCCTCCTTTTCGACTTCGAACTCAGGAATCACTGTACCTTCCTGTAATGCTCCATCTTTGTATGCTTTCTCAGCTTCTTCTCTTTCAGCAAGAAAGATTGCCATGTCCGGACATATACGTTCGCAGAACTCACAATTCACACAGGCATCAATATCACACGCAGTGACTGGATGGTATCCCTTTCGATTGTAAATATCTGTCAGACAGAGGACATTCTTCGGACAAAATTCTATACAGAGCCCACATTGCTTGCACTGTTCTTGAAGAATTACTAAGACCTTTTCTCGTCTTCTAGGGGGCCTTGGTGTGATTGGTTTCCTGACCGTTGACATTTATGTTCTCTCCGGATTCACATTTGTGAGGACCGACTCTGATCCAGAGCTAGTTGGAGGATGTACCGAACATTGCATTTAGGCGTGACCCATGGCGGACTATAACCCCTTTTTAGCCTTGCCTTGCCGGACTATGAATTGAGAACTTAATTAGCAGTCTTTAAGTGTCCTTCATAATAACATGCAAGTGCATAACTGGGTAGTGTTGGAGTAGTGGTCTTGACTAAAGAAGAGCCTACCGATGAAGAATTGGCTGAATTAATCAAAGGAAAGACTCTCAGTGTATACTGGTATATGTTACGTCATCCTGAACCACTAACAGCGAGAGAAATTCAACGTGGTGCTAAACTATCCAGTCCCTCCCTTTCAATGCACCATCTAGAACGACTACGTCAGTTTGGTCTCGTTGAGAAAAACGTTCATGGGCAATACAGTGTGACCCATGATGTAAGGATTGGAATTTTGAATCAATTTATGGGCAAAGGTCGTCTCATGGTGCCCAGGTTTTTGTTCTATGCCACTCTCTTTTCTTCACTTACTGCAGCTCTGACAACACTCGCATTTTGGTACGCAGATTGGTATTCAACCATACTCCTAGTTCTCTTGATTTTAGCTTGTATAATATTGTGGTTTGAAGCTCTCAAAATTTGGAGAGAACAACCGTTCCCTGAAGGTGATGATGACTAATGAGTAATCTAACAAATTCACATAAACGTTTACAAATCACAGTGATTCTGGCTCTAATAATATCTCTAATATTACCGGTATCCATAATGATGAATCCTGTTTTTGATACAGAATCCAATCATAGTCCCTTAGATTTCATATCACTAGCTACTGCTCCACGGCTCAATCTGACATATCACACATTATCTGATACAACTGTTCACCCAGTCACCTCAGATTCATTCATTGCTGGGGATCATGTTATAATAACAGCCGTATGGACCGATTATCAAGTGAATGGGTCCCGTCTTGAGATTATTGCTCCAGCTATCCCTGCTACTTTGATACAAGAACTTGACACAAACACAATTGAAATCGATTCCAGATATCTTGGAAATAATGCTACATGTATTATTAATGCGACAACTTGGCTAACTAATGGGACTGTTTTCTTCAAAACATTTGAGAATGTGTACATCGGAAACTTCTTCGTTCCCATTATTTCTGTGATATCTCCAAATGGGAATGAAAAATGGACGGGAATAAACAACATCACCTGGACTGCATCTGATAATAATGAAGCTGATCTGCTTCGTTATGATGTTCTCCTATCCTCAGATAATGGGACAATCTTTGTAACTCTTGCATCATCTATAACAACAACATGGTTCGAATGGGATTGCTCAGCATTAGACAAACTTGATACATATCTTGTAGAAGTAAGAGTCACTGATGGCATTTACTTCTCCTCAGATCGATCTGATTCTCCATTTACGGCTGGAGAAATCGTTCACACTACCACAACGGCAACTACCACGACGACAACTGACTCATTAGATGCCCGATTAACTGCTTTTCTAATCATCCTCGTTGTATCTTGTTCACTAATCGCCATGGTTGTCTATTACGCTGCCAGAAAGTGGTTCTAAATTAATTGCCTAGAATCTTATCTAACAATGGTTGCGTGTTAATCATATGAACTCCTAAACCAAGCTCAATTGGATCAAGACCCATTGCTAATCCTAATAGTTGCGTGAAATAAAGTACTGGGATTTGGTACTTCTTCTCTCCTAACTCTTTGTTAAGCTGAACCTGTGACGCTTCATACTGAAGATGGCAGAATGAACACACGTTCACAATACAGTCTACACCAGCTTCAATCATGTTATCGAGTTTTTCCTTTGCAATATCAACACTTACAGCAACTTGACTTCCACGAACTCCGCCTCCAGCTCCACAACAGAGGAATTTGTCTTTGTATTTGGTGCTAGTTGCACCTGTTAATTCTACAAGTTCGTCGAGGAATGTATGTCGCTGTGTCTGCTTCCAAGGTCTATTTTTACTTGGTTTCAGTAGGTGGCACCCATAGTGTACTCCTACTTTGATTCCTTCAAGAGATTTGGTGATATGTTTCTTAATATCTTCAGGATCAAGCTCATAGATGACTTCTATCAGATGTTTAGCTTCGACTTTACCTTGGAACTTAAGTCCCATTCCTTTGAATACATCTTGAACTTCCTTCAATCGTTCTGGGTGTTCATGAATCTCCGACAGAGTTTCTCTGAACGTGCCATAACACCCATTACATCCTGTAAGTAGGTCATGCCCTGCTGTTTCTGCAAGAGCTAAATTCCTTGATGCAAGTGCTAACCATGTGGGCTCGCTAAAGGATCTTATTACTCCAGGTGCAGGACAACAACTAGCACCTTCGAGATCTTCTAATTCGATACCCAATTTCGGCAATACAAGGCGAATACTTGCTTCAATATTGGGGAATCTATTCGGCATTACACAACCTAGAAAGAACGAGTAAGTCTTAGATTCGGTCACTTCATTCTTCCTCCTTTTCTTCTTCAATGAGTTTCTTGAATCCTGTTCTCTCCATGATTTTCTGTACGTCATGGAGAGCCTTCTCATTTGAATGAGTAGTTGGAGGAATCTCTTTGAGCCCCAGGTTCTTTCTTTTCGCACGATTAGCATCATCAATAGGAACTGCGTGACCAGTTTCTAGAAGTTTCTTTGATGATTTTCGATGTTGCGGTAGCATATATCCCTCAGCTACAGCCATATTCCGCATGATGATAATAGCATCGGTTACTTTGATTTGTCTGGGACAACGCTCCAAACACGTAAGACATGTTGCACACAGCCAGAGGTCGGGGCTTGATAGCACTTCGTCTTTGAGGCCAAGAAGTGCTTTCCTCATTAATTCGCGTGTTCTGAATGCAGTTCGGCGACCACTCGGGCAGACACTAGAACATGTCCCACATTGGATACAGGTTCTAATCCTGTCTGCGCCAGCATCAACAATCGTGTCAATAAAATCAGGATCAATTGCTTCGTCATAGATTGTTTCGCGAGAGATTCTATCTGTCATCAAAGTTCCTCTGCATTTCGTTGCTCGGGTCCCGTGTTCAGTATGATATAAGGATTGAGTTACTCATACTCAATTTAACTTAACGACCTTTCGGTAACG
>CAZMBV010000193.1:0-4286 GCA_964564335.1 uncultured archaeon | reverse complement strand
TTCCTGTGGTTGGGATATGGAAGACGCACAGGTGAATACAGGGTGGTCCTTTAGAATCAATGGTATCTTTCCTAGGGTGATTCTCTGGCTAGCGATTTCAATTGTTGTTGATCTTCTAGGACTCTATTCTATATCAGGGTCAGGATGGAATTCTGCTACTATCCTAAGACAATCCTTGGGAGAGATTTCCAGTACTGCTTTTCTTGGAGTCTTGTTCTTTCTTGGTGCAGGGCTCTTTCTATCATCTCGATTCGTTAGAAATTATGAAAGGATACAACAACTGGTAAAGCCTTTCATTATATTTCTACTATTGACAGCTCTGTATCTCGTATTTCGTTCTATCATTATATTCAATACTTTCACACAATTTGGAGAAGTTGGTGCTGAAATCAATCTGGCATTTGTCAACGGAGCACTTCTTGCTGTTCCTTTAGTTTCTTTCATATTTTGTTCACTGGCTGCTGGAGTTGCAATCATAATTGATGACTGGAGAATTACCACAGTAGCAGGTTGCAGCCTGTTTCTTGTAGTAAATCTCTTTCTTGGAATGCCTCATGCTGATGCATTCCATCCTGAGATGTCGCTGTTTGGACCATCTCATTTCTATCGAGCAATGATTTTGGTATTCTCTGGGCTCTATGCGATTATCCCACTCTCCATTCAAAGTTGGGGTGGAGTAACCTCAATCTATTCCATGATAGTACCAACACTCGTATACATCATCTTAACCCTGATCTCAGTATGGACAATAAAGAACTATGGAACTGAGAACCTCCAACGAAGGCATTTACTGAATAAATCTGATACAATTCATGTGACAGAACAGGAACAGATGGATGAAACTAAACTTGGAAATCGATTAAAGGCACGAAGGAAAGCTGTGTTGATCTGTTTCTTGATATTTGGTCTACTTATCCCAATAGGCGGGTATTCATACACATCAATGAGGTCGTATGACGTTACTACTGTAGTCTATGAGGCTATTCTAAGGCCAACAAATGGAACATTGTTCTATGGGGAATTTACAACAGAAGTTCCTACACCTGATGTAAGTCGATGGATTGGATTTCCACTCACTATTCTCGATTGGGGTGACTGTCCAAGTCCAATCCAGTTCGAATATGCATTCGGAGATGGATCAATCTATGATTTTCTTGCATTGAATGAACAAGAACGATGGCGGCCTTCACGGAGTGAAAATCTAGAAAATGACCAGATGGTGTATCTACAAAGTAGATCTTCGGGATTGGATGAGCTTGCTGGAGTTCACTATTGGGCTATTCGATTCTATAGTGATGAATGGACTTCTGAACTTGGAAGTCTCAGGGTCAGAATTTCAATAGTCCTTAGAGATATGAGATTATTATAATTGAATGTGGAGTCGAATACACTCCGACTCCGTTATAGAAATACTAGTAATTATGTGTGTTTCACTTTGCTGGTACGTAAATCGTTGCATCGAGGTAGTACGTGCCGACGAGGATGATACCCCAATAAACTCGAACTCTCATGTATGTTCCTGCAGTTGTTGGATATGGAGATGAGCTGTAGTCGTAGGAATCTGACCAATCATCTGTGATACCATCTGTAAAATTATTGACATCATACTCATCACTATACCATGTATATGCAGCATCATACCAATATGGCCAAGACCAAGTGATTGATGCTGTATGATGAACTGAATAGAAGTAACTCTGTCCGGATCTATAGTTTCCCGAAACTGTTACAGTGAAGGTAGCCTGAGTATCGCTGTCGTATTCTGTACCGCGACTCTCAGTAAGAACGAAGCTTATACTTTTTTCAATAGGAGTATGTTCTAGTGCTGATTGTGGCATCATCGAAAAAGGAACAACACATAGAATTGTAACTATGGCTACAACTAATATCATCTTGTATCGTTTTATTTCTTTCACCTCCTTTCTGCCGCGCTCACAGTCATCAAGTCTGTGAGTTGTGTAGATTCAACCGAAGTAAGTTAAATATTTTATTGTTCATATGTTTGTTAAATAAATCAGCAATACATCCAGACTTCAACGAAGATTCTTCTACTCATAACATAACTCTCCCCTCCCACTACAAGTATCTGTGTACTCGTCACCCTTGCATATTATTGACAATGTATGGGTATTAATAGGATAAATGACCGGTATAATGTGGGTCGATACGGGGTCGAGTGTCCAACTGGATTTTGGTCTTGATCCTGTAATGTGATATTACCATACAGGACATACAAGATGACATTGTATCTATTGAGAGATTTGAAGGAGGTTTTTCATGAGAGAAATCGATGAATACCCAGATGATGAATCTCATATTGAAGATAGACGGACAGAGGTCAAAGACTATGAAGCACATTCCCTGACTACTGAAGAGAGAGATGAAATCATCCGCAGGTACAATGATGAATATTCCACCCGACACGTAACCTCTGATACGGATGATGGATTAAAACAACCAGATACCAGAGTGACCGATTCAGAAGAGTTACATCCACTGCATAGTGATGCACAGGAAGCTAAAGAGTGGGATGTCGATGTGTGGAATCCAGAGATTCTGGGTATTCCTGTCGCTTCAGAGGAGCATGTTATGACCATCCTCCAAGACTCCATGCCTGGTCTGTTCAAGCATCAGAAGTTTGAAACCTTCAGGAAGCAGATATCCACACACATGAAGGCCATGCATGAATTCGGTGACCGAAGCAGAGTGACATACAGAGAGATTCACGATTTTGCAACACGGATTGACTATCCATCCACCACAGTTGAAGCATGGGTGCTGCAAGGAGTTCAACCCAACTCATATCGCATCATCAATGAGAATGCCATTACTCAGGAAAAAGCTGAGGTCTTAGTTTCTGAGATGCGAGAGAGGCTCCAAGAGCTCACCACTCAGGCACGTCTGGATGAATGCTTGGATACTCCCTATCATGAAAAGAGAACGAAAACATTACCATCCTTCAAGAAAGACTATGAGAATGCATGTGGTTTCTACAGATTTCTTGACGAATTAGTTGATGGTGGTGTGCTCAGTGATATCGCTCAACGAGCAGGGATACGACGATTGGACGCACGCCGGTATATAGAGGAAGGGGCTACTCCCCGAGTGATCCGCAAGGTCCTGCACCAGTCGTTGGATGAAATCGAAGCTATCAAAGAGCGACAACTCATCAAAGACGAAGTTCAGTATGAGCAACTCCTCTGTAGGCAATCTCACGTCTGCGATTTGGAGGGATTTGATGATATGGACCGTCATATGCGTGGATATCTCAAGTTGAAAGAGATGCAACGAACTGATTCCTTACCTGATATCCCTCAAGAAGAACTAGCAGAAATGTTGAATATCTCGGGCTCTCGATTGAACCTCTACCTGTCAGGTAAGTCTGCTCCCAAGATGCAGTCCACATTGTTGCTCCATGAAGACCTGAGGAACATATACGAAGGAAAGCTGCCCCCTCTTGCCTTTGAGAGTAGGATAGAACCTGAATTGGTCTTCAGAGAGCTGCATCAGTACAAGGATTTGGAAACCCCCGAAATTGATACCCTTGCATCATCTATCAGGACCATCTACGAGCAGACTGATATCTCATCCAAGGTTCGATGGCTTGACCTGCATAGATATGCTCCTACTGGACAGGAGTGGTTCAAAGGAATCGCCAGCATTTGTGAGAGTAACTGTGCTGAGATAGAACACGCATTGAATCAGCAGTTAGGATTCGATAAAGACAGTCCACAGCGGCTGCGGCTGGGTGTTCTCTCATCCAGAATCTATCTCAGGCTAGAGAATATCCAAGAAATAGACTGGATGCAACTCTACAATGACGAGATGTTCCACTTCCATGATCAAGAAACCGTAGATGTACTCCTCTCAATGGCAAAGGATAGACTTGACATAAAGGGGGATATCTCCCTCAGTCGCCTTGTTCACCAAGTTGCTGATTATGACAAGACCGTGACAAACGACGGTATGAACTCCGACCTGCATTCTCAAGCATCGTATCTCAAGGGGTCCACCTTGTCTTTGCTACTGGATTCCTGCGATGTGACCATACAGGAATTACAGGATGAGATTTCTGCAATTGGCAGGTTCGATAGGCGTCTCATACGTAATCCTGAGTTCTCTGATGATCTATTGGAAATCGATATGGCATTTGCAAGGTTGTTTGGAGCTGGGTTGTCGGATGGACATATTGATCAATTTCGGGTCTTCTGTTATTGTGAAGCAGATATTGACCGTGTTGAGATATTCAATGAACATGTGAAGTTCTTTGGGGATGTTGACTATAC
>CAZMBV010000192.1:0-4398 GCA_964564335.1 uncultured archaeon | reverse complement strand
GTAGTTGTGGATGTACGCACTTCCATTTAGTATCGGAAGATCGTTCAGAACTACCCAAACCTCTTGATGCCAAAGAAGAGATTCGTAGAGACCTGCACCGATGGCTTGACCTCAATCTCGATTCGATGTCACCTGATCTTGTCGGGAATATCAGTGTGAAGTTCGAAGTAGAGAAAGACAATCTCACATCATGATCATGTTAGTCGTGAACAAATCAAAATCTATTATTGATAAACCAAAATGATAGATAGAATATAGAGGACTGCAATGATACGAGTTGAAATTTAATACAATTTTTTAAGATTGGGCTTTCTTGTCAATCTTCTCAAGAGGCCGTTCGATGCTAGCAATCTGGTCGTCAATTTCAACACTCAGGTCTGTCTTTCCTGCGACATTGGCAATCCTCTGAACAGCTTTGAGACTGTGAATGAGAGAATCTAACCAAGAGAAGAGGTCTCCAGGATACGCCCACAATTGGAATTTATCATTTAACAATGCCGCGAGCCCAGATGGATTCAGTCCTTCTTGACGCCTGTCTACCAACCAGCGGCCCAGCTTGATTTTACCATGATCACATTCTGGATAATCTCGACACCCACAGTTGAAGAAAGTTGTTGCCCATTTACCAAAAATCTCGAACACCCACTGAGGAAGTCTCCCAGCTCCACTTTTTGGTTTACTAACATCACTAATCTCAGAAAAGACTCCAGAGAAAAGTCGCGTTGGCATGTGGGTCCTAAATGCTGAGTTAATCTCTTCCTGAAGTTTGTTACTGAGGTAGATATTCTCGAATGGTTGGAGTATGATTGCTATGTCTACAACATCAAAAGATGCTGTTAGTTTCATTACTTCCAGGCCCATACTAGGGCTGAGAAATGAGAGAGATGTTGCCCGTCCTAGATCTGTTGGGTAAGCCCCACCATCCTTAACACGAATCATATACGTCTTGACAAGATGCTTTAATGCTTCAGAAGGAGGTACAGACATCGATAGCATTCGCATGTAGGTTCTTGCTATAGATTTCAAATCAACAAGTCCAGTCGAGCAAATTGTTGCAAGAATTTGTTCAGCAGAAGTTTCTTTGTCAGCAAATGGTTCAACATCTTCAATTATACCATTTAGTAATTTGACTGCAACCTCATCTTCATATCCATCTTGTCCGCTGTGGTATTTTCTTTCTGGTTGAACAATGAGGTATACTCTCCCTCGATCATGTTTTCCTAACCGACCAGCCCGACCAAGCATCTGTTCGAACTCGGCTGTAGATAACCAGTCAGCACCCATAGCTAATGACTCGAAAATAACTTGGGAAGCCGGAAGATCTACTCCTGCACCAAGCGCTGCTGTTGTTATGACGCATGCATACCTTTGTTTCTCAAATCCATGTTCGATACTTCTCCTTTGATTATAGGATAGTCCGCCATGATACACTGCACAGGATACTCCATGCTCTCGCAACCAGTCACTCAATGCTTGCGCTCGTCTTCGCGAATAAGTGAAGACGATAGATTGCCCCTTATTTCCTGCACTACTTACATGTCGAAACTCACTTGTAACCAATCTTCGGATGATGTTTCGTTTTTCTTCATCGCTACGTGCAAAAACAAGATGTCGCTCAAGAGGAACTGGTCGCCCTTCAAATTCAACAAGCTTTAACCCAAGTTCTTTTGCAAGCACATCTGGAGACCCAACAGTAGCTGAGAGAGCAAGGACCTGTGCTTTTGGGAAGTGGTATCGCATTCTTGTAATGAGTCCATCCAGTTCAGGTCCTCGTTCTGGATCAGCAAGATTCTGAATTTCGTCTATGATTACAGTGCCAATATCTCCGAGGTCCTTGGTGTTTCCTGACCTGAAAAGCAAGTCCAATGCCTCATAGGTTGCACAGATGATGTCAGCCTTTGAGATATCAGTATCGACAATCGGTTTTCCTTCTTTTCCAACATCGAGTCTCGACATACCTACTTTTATTCCAGTTCGAAGTCCTAGTGGTTTGTAACGTCTGCGGAAAGAATTATACTTCTCATTAGTCAATGCGACGAGAGGTGACATGTATATCATTTTCTTCCCCTTCATTGCTTTGGGAACTCCAGCCAACTCTCCAAGGAGGGTTTTTCCTGAGGATGTTGATGACACTATGAGTAGGCTAGTATTTTTGAAGAGCCCAGAGAGAATTGTTTTCTCTTGTATTGGAAGAAGGGATTCGAGTCCCACATTATACAATATTTCTTTGAATTCATCAGGAAGGGGAAGATCCTGAATGTCCTTCTTTGTGCTAAGCTTTTGGGCAACGATGGTATCAATGAGTGTGAGCTCAGGCTCTTTTGTTGGGTCGAAACCCGGAGTAAGCATATCCACGAGTCTTGGAACTGACTTGACCCGTGTGACCTGACGTTCTAGCTGATTCATCATCGAACGTGACATTGTGATACCGAGGGTCTTCAGTTCATGTTTCAGATCGGATTGACCACAAGAAGTACAAACAACTTGATCAGCAGTAATCTTCACTGCATTTCGTCGAGAAAGGACAGTAAGACGATCTTCACGAAAACAGTGCTGGCAGGTTGGTACGATCCTTGGTACTTGTGTCTGGATTCCTGCCAAGTATTTTTTAATATCCTTGAGGAAATCGGGTTGTAGTTTTCTTGGAATAATGATGCTCTTTGCATTTCTAAGAATACTATTTGCTTCCTTTGGAACATGCATGAAGACTGGTTTGTTATACTTTACAAACCAAAACCGTTTGATCTCTAGTAGACCTGATGACCGATATCCAAACTCAATCATTCCACTCAAGTTAGAGCGCTGGCGATCTCGCAGCACATCGGAGTAGATATCCACTCTAACTGTTAGTTCTTGTTTACTTGACCTAATTACAATTGCATATGGCTTTGCCAGTCTTTTCTGGATGTCTGCATTAGCAATTTCCGACAATTTTCCTCATCACGGACAGAACTGGAGTGTAAAAGACACTTGTGGTCATCACAGTTCAAAGATGTAATTGTCCTTGTCTTTTTCGATTACACCCAATGTACGTTCATACTCAGCACCTATAGCTTCCATTCCAGTTTTCGAATCCACTCCAGCTTTCTCAACTATCATCCAGTCGCTCATTATCTCGATATCTGAGAAACTAGTGAATTTATAGAATGGTGTTGCAAGGACTCTGGTTCGTTCTGTTTGTTGGCGTGTTAGCTTTGGAAAATTCTCTGCAAAGGGACGATAAATTGGGCCATTAGCACCACCGAGAATGAACTTTGCTCGTTGATCTCCAGATACATGAGATACGTTAATTCGTTTGAACATCTCTTCATAATATGCAGTTTGCGGGATATTTGTTTCAGTAGTAATGGTAGCAAGTTGGTCACCAGCTAAGACATTACCTCTTGCAATTACGAGATTACGAATCAAGGTCACAATCTCTTCTTGCTGTCTTATACCTAGAGGATCGATAACTTCTGGGGTTACTATGTCAACTTGTGGAAGAGGCTCGTCGAACCTGAGTTGTGTGGGATCAAATATTAGACAAGAGATATACTCTAACACATCTACGTGAATACCGTTCTTTGTCGCAACTCCTTTGAATATGCCAGGACCAATTAATGCGGAATAGACACGTGTTCCACGAATAATCGACCATAGTTGTGATGAGAGTATGAGTGCTTTCCCCCTGAGATCTGCACCCTTAAACGCTCCAACGACAAAATCGTACGTTTCAATATCAAGCAACCAATAAAGAGGTGAAGGTGCATTCATCAATTGGAAACCTCCAAGTAAACATGGTCATTAACAAAATCATGGATTAGAACTACCGCCACAGTATCCCTCTCTGTAACTAAAGCTTCTGTAAGTTTGTTGTTTGCTATCGCAATAGACTCTTCAAAGGATATACCTTCCAAATGGAATCGAGCAATAATTTCGCTGTAGCATTTTGAAACACATTCTGGAATATCATTTCCTTGGTATTTGAGAACTCGCAATACTCGTGCAATTTTTTCTAGAAGAAATACTCGTCTATCGTCACCTTTCCTACGATTTCCAAGTTTAATATCACGTTCAAGAAAATCAAAAGGAGATGACATATCGGGTTCAGCTTTATTTCCTCGGGTCGACCTAACGCCAATATCAAGTAAGGGTGAGCGATCACCTCTCCCTATTTGTGCTCTAGGAACCAAATGCAATAGAAAATGAGCTACAGCACGCGGTGTGAGATTTTCAAGAGGTTGTTCAAGTTCAGCAATTAATGTGGTTAATCGGTCGATAGAAGCATCAATTGTGAATGAATCTGATGACTGGGTCAAAGCCTGTCGAAGCAGACGGAAGTGTGCCTGGGTTCGTCTGAGTACTTGTTTGAATTTTCCATTGAGTGTACTGCGATTCCATTTCGTAAGTGCAAGTCCA
>CAZMBV010000191.1:0-4418 GCA_964564335.1 uncultured archaeon | reverse complement strand
ACAAACATCAAAGAGGTCCATAATATGAGCCTGAATCAACCAATTGCAAGCGCAGTAAGCACAGGTAAGTGCAGGATAGGAGCAAAGTCATCAATCGATGCTGTAAAGAAAGGAAAGGCAAAATTAGTTGTAATTGCTGCGAACTGTCCCAAAAATGAAGCTGATGATATTAAGAAATACGCTAAATTATCTGAAATTAAAGTTAAACAATTTGAAGGCACATCATGGGATCTCGGTGAAACTGTAGGTAAGCCATTCATGGTTTCTGCGATTGCGATTATTGAACCTGGTGACTCCAAGATTCTAAAGATGGTCTGAGGCGAGTTTCTTGGGTAAAGTTAAATTGTCCATGGATGACATGGCAATGATTGCCAGATTTGAGCAAATCACTGGTGCTGCAGCTGTTGATGTTATCCGTGATGACGAAGGAGAACGCATCATTATTGTTGTCCGAGCAAAGCAGCTTGGAAAAGCTATAGGTCGAGGTGGAGTGAATGTCAAAGCTGCCTCTGACGTTTTTGGTCGAGCTGTAGATGTTGTCGAGATGGCTGAAACTGCTGAAGAATTTGTAAAGAGCGCTCTTGCTCCTGCTCGAGTTGAAGCAGTAAAAATCATTGAGCATCGTGATGGAAACAAGGTAGCATCAGTCACTGTAAAGAATGAAGATCGTGGTATTGCTATAGGCCGTGATGGAAGAAACGTTGCTCGCGCTCGTATTCTCGTTAAGCGTCACTTTGATTTGGATAACGTAGTGATTGCTTAGGATGTTTTTTTGCGCTCAAAACCGAGCTTATTTGATAAGGCTTTTAAGGAAACGCTAGCCGGAAGGCGTCAACACCACATAGAGTACACCATGAATGGTGGCTCTATCCCTACGAGGTAAGACAATTTGACAGGCTCAAAATCCCCAGTTGGCGAGTTCGCAGCGCGACCCCTTCTACGAAAGAGGAAGAAGTTCCGCTGGAAGAAGCCATCCTACAAAAGAAGAGTCCTAAAGCTTAGGCGAAAAAGTGACCCATTGGAGGGTGCTCCCCAAGCTCGAGGAATCGTCTTGGAGAAGGTTGGTATCGAATCAAAACAGCCAAACTCAGCTATTCGAAAAGCAGTAAGGATCCAGCTATCAAAGAATGGAAAGCAGATTACAGCATTCATTCCAGGGGACGGTGGCCTGAAATATATCGACGAACATGATACTGTACTCATAGAGGGAATTGGTGGTGCTCAAGGTGGTCCAGTTGGTGACTTGCCTGGTGTTTCGTGGAAAGTAATCAAAGTAAACGGCGTTGGCTTAGAGTCTCTGATTTACGGTAGAAAGGAGAAACCAATACGTTAGGTGGTAATTATGGCAGAAGACGAATCAATTGAACCAATTGTTGAACCAGCCCATCCACACACACCACCTGAACTTCTCATGTTTGGTAAATGGGACCCCACAGAAGTCGAAATCAAAGATGTTGGTCTTGTTAGATATATATCCCTGAAACCAGTACTTATTCCACATACATCTGGTAGACACGCACACAAAAGATTCCACAAATCCAATGTTCCCATCGTAGAGCGTTTTGTCAATAAGATGCTCAACGCAGGACGTAGGAAGGACAAGAAGACCCGAAGTGGAAGAAATGCTGGAAAGAAATTGAAGGCACTTAACACATTAAAACGAGTCTTTGAGATGATTGATTACCGAACTGGAATGAACCCAATCCAAGTCCTTGTAACTGCAATCGAGAATTCTGCTCCTTCAGAAGAAACAACCAGAATTTCCTATGGTGGCATGGCATACCCTCGCTCAGTGGATGTTGCTCCACAACGTAGAGTTGACCTTGCTTTGAAGTACCTCTGTGTTGGTGCTGTTAGATCCGCTCACAAGAATGCCAAGTCATTCGAAGAATGTATAGTAGATGAACTACTTCTTGCGTTCAAAAGCGATCCTGGCAGTTTTGCTGTTGCTCGGAAGGAAGAACGTGAGCGAGTAGCCCGTTCAGCAAGATAATTCATTATCAAATAGTCTGCACGGGGGTTTCCCGTGCAATCTCTATTTTTTATATTTCATTAGGTTACCTTATCTGAGGCTATGCCTCGGAACTCATAGATGAGGAACATCAAATGAGCAGGACATCCTTAGCATATTTTGTTTTGATGTTGACCACAATTGCATGGGCATCTTCTTTGATATTCTATAAGATCATATTCTCTCAAATTACCCCGATAGTGTTTGTAGCTCTAAGATACACTATTGCGATCCCATTTCTCTTGGTTATAGCTCTCCAACAAAAGAGAGGTAAGAGTGGTGGAACTATCAGAACGAATTGGAAAATCCTATTCATTGCTGGTCTTAGTGGCCCTTTCATATCTCAAATTCTACAATATATTGGCCTTGGAATGACAACTGCAGGCGATGCACTATTACTGCTGAACCTAACACCCATCTTTGCAGTCATTCTTGCAGCTCCTTTATTGAAGGAAAAGATAACACTTGACAAATTTCTAGGCCTTCTCATTGCCACGGTCGGTGCGTGCTTTATTGTCCTAAATACATCACCAGATTACGCAGTAATAGATTTGCAACGGATTATTGGTGATATTATTGTGATTGTATCTACCCTATTCTTTGCAATCAACGGCATTGCTGGTAAAATTGCGATTAAATACGAAAATGCAGTATCTGTCACTTTCTATAGTACCTTATTCGCTATTCCATTCATCTGGCTATCTGCAGTGTTACTTGAAGATGTGACAGTACTATTTACAATGAGTACTGAAGCTTGGTTAGTTGTTACTTGGATAGCTACTGTAAATACGGTTGTTGCATTCATTCTCTATTATGAATCAATGAAATACATTGAAGCAGGTCGAGTGCAAATCACTCTGAATCTGATAGGTGTGTGGGGAGTCCTAATGTCCATCATTGTTCTTCAAGAATCTGTTTCCTTACTCCAGATTACTGGTGGGTTTCTCACTATAATCGGGGTAGTTATTGCACAGATGACACAAGGACGGAAGAAACCCAGTGAAGACCTTATAACGCCTAGAGAAAACGTTGAGAATGATTTGAATGAACGATAAGGTCCTAATTTGCTATGGAACTAGGTATGGCTCTGCTGGTGAGATTTCTGAATATATTGCTGAAACACTACGCGAACGTGGAGCGATAGTAGAAGTCATCAACCTGAAGAAAGAGAAGGTTGCGAATCTAGATACCTACGATCTAATTGTGGTTGGTAGTGGAATCCAGATGGGGAAATGGACCAAGGAACCTCTGAAATTTCTCAAAAAGAACCGAGAAACTCTATCAAGAAAGAAAGTTGCTCTTTTTGTATCATGTATGAGCGCGGCAAAACCCGAAACGTGTGATCAAGCCCGTAGTAACTATCTTGATAAGATTGCTGCTGAATTTCCTGATATCGTCCCTATCTCCATGGGACTATTTGGTGGAATGATTGACACATCCAAAGGTAATATTATGACTAAGGCAATTATGCAGGCTCTAGCGAAATCATTCGTAGAAGAGGGTGAGGAAGTACCTGAACGAATCGACTTTCGTGATTGGAATCAGATTACACTCTGGGTTGAAAATTTATCTCCTGACCCATTTGAAGTGGAATGAAGAGTTCTTCCGCTTTCCGTAAAGAATATGACCTACCATAGAAACCTGTCTACTGCGAGGTCATTATATTGCCAGAACAACTCAAGGTTGGCACAGCCACAGCAAACAGAGGTGAACTCCATAAAGGAATCATCAAAGGGATTGAACTGAACACAACGACTTCAATCGATATTCCTGTTCTTGTGATGAATGGTGCTAAAGAGGGACCCACCCTTCTCATGGTATCTACTCAACATGGAATCGAAATTCAAGGTATTGAAGTGATTCTCAAAATAATGAGAGAAAAAGTAAACCCAAAGGACCTTCGAGGGGCAATTATTGGGATACCTGTTGAGAATCCCTTGGCGTTCATGCATCATCAATACCTTTCATGGATTGATAATCTTGATCTTGGCGGTGGAGGGAGTGCTAGTCCGCTGACCGCAGACAAACCTACTGGTACTGCGACTGAAAGACTTGCATATCAACTCTGGCAGGAAGCTTGGAGTAAGGCTGATATGGTCCTCAATATTCACTGTAATACGAGGCCAGACTCGCTTTTCTTTACAGAAATCAATATTGGCAATCCTAAAACAAAAGATAGACTCGTAAAGATGGCTGAGGCTTTTGGTGTGACAAATGTGGTTGAGAGTATTCTCATTGCTGATGATGCACCAGATACTCTAGCAAATCTGGCAGTAAAGAATGGAGTTCCAGATATTCTCATCGAACTTATAGATGGACGGTGGATATCTGATCCTTCGACTACAGCTGGAGTCAAAGGGATACTGAATATCATGAAGACTTTTGATATGATTGACGGTGATATTGA
>CAZMBV010000190.1:0-4428 GCA_964564335.1 uncultured archaeon | reverse complement strand
GCAATGGAGCGCCGAGAGATTGAGGTTGCTTGTGTCCTGGTCGATACTGTTGATGTGTTCCGACAAATGGTCGATCCCAATGATGACCAAAGTGATTTACTCAAGAAATGGGGATACGAAGCTAGAGGGTTTCCGGTTAGTGTCTATATTCCACGGAGAACTTACGTAGGCCTCCCTGATGAAGTGAAAAAGAAGGCTAGACTCTTTCCTCTATCAATTGGTCCCAAGGAATTAACTGTATCAGATTGGGGTTACGTTCTCGAAAAAGGTGGAACTCTAAGCACTGCCATGGAGAATCTAATCAGTGAAATTCTTGATAACGTACGTAAGGGCTATGCTCTTGGTTCAGGTGAACGTATTGCTTTGAAGCGTGACTTCAGTATCAAAGACATGATTATCTGCATCGACACAAACCCCGCTATTGAGGAACTCTATAAACCTGCAACCCGAACCGCGATGATTCAGAGGCTGAAGCGAGCTGACAGAATGGGTGTATTTCATCCTGGAGGAACTAGTGCTCAGGATCTTGCCATAGCTGGTCAGATTACGGTAATTGATGTGGCACCACTTGGTTCTGATGCAGAAGCTGTCCTTGCGATTCTGACTAACATGCTCTGTCGACAAGTTCTCACGTACCGGATGGCTTGGACTGATGAGGGCACAAGTGCTCGTGAAGAACTCCCTCCCACCTGGCTGATTATCGATGAAGCTCATACCCTTGTTCCGCGTGCTGGCCCTACCCCCGCAAAAGATGCAATCATTGGATATGCTAAGCTTGGACGACGATTTGGGTGCAGTCTTGTATTATGTACTCAACAACCCTCTGCAGTATCAGATGATGCAATATCTCAAGCTGACCTTATTATCTCTCATTCACTATCTCATGATAACGACATTCGAGCACTCCAACAAAGAGCTCCTGCTGTCTTACCTGACCAGTTCAGGGATAAGGTCTTCATCAGCAGTTTACCTCGGGGTGCAGCGATAGTCTTTGATCAGACTACTGAGAACAAGCGTGGTTTCATCATGCAGGTTCGTCCCAGGTTATCACAGCATGGTGGTACTGACAGACTCTCAGGTCTTTTTGAAGCTGTCAAGTTACTAATTCCAGATGATATTGAGATTGTCGATATTCCTGATGAAGAATCAGAAGAAGTTGAAGAAACTAAAGTAATGGAAGAATTCGAACCAGTAGTAGAAGAATCAGTGGAAGAAGAGTTCGAAATCGAAGAAACTGGGGAAGACCTTCCTGAGGTTCCTCGTCCACCATTGAAACTAAGTAAGGAAGATTGGCAAGTACTTGATGGTTGGATGAAAGAATACGTTCAGAATCTCTTTGAAGAACAGAAACAAGAGTTTTCTATAACTGATGAGTCATCTCCCCGAAGTGAAGAACCAGCAGAAGAACCCTCACTTTCTGAGGTCGAGATAGTCCCTATTTCAGATCCAACAATCGATGCATCTGCGGTCCTTGTGAAGCAGTTTGGCCCTGTGTCTAAAGGACTCCTTTCAAGGGCTACAACTAGAAAGATACTCTATAGCAGAGCATCACATGGATACCTCTTTACTTCTGAAGCAGATCATCGAGAAACAATCGCAGTGGATCGTCAGGATACTAAACCATTAGATGTCGTCAACTGGGTAGCAGCTGGCATCAGTTCAAGTGGATTAGAATTAGATCAGTTAATCCACGAAGATGGATTCACCTTCGTATGTTTCCGAAAAGAGGGAATTCGTGTAATCTTCTCTATTGGAAGCAGTGGACCATCAGTCAGCGCTCCAGTAGTTATTGTGGGAGTAGACCGCAGAGGTGTGGCAACTATAGCAGATAGAATACGCAACCACCTCCACAACCCTGACTAGGTCTGTACATCAGTCTAATGCTCAATGGTTGCTCTTATAAGGTCATGAACGAAGAGCGACTTGGTGCACACAATAATGAGCAAGAACGACGTTCGACCACCAGTTAATTTGAAGATTGCTTCAATGACCGATTTGGCAAGAATGCTGGTTTCATGGTCTCAGAGAGACCGACCTGCAAGCATGCTCTATTTCGAGCACAATGGTAAGCACATCTATGGTACATTGATTTCCAATCATGGATACTATGAGAATTATGGGTTGCCACTCTGGGTTCACACAGAAGGTGAAGGTCCTCCTGGAGGAAGTTTTCTATCCTATACTACACGTCCCAAGGAGAAAGTTGAATTCGTCGACTCAATTGCAGATGCCGGACCAATGGTACTTCATCTCCCTATCATCCGCTTAGCTGAGCCATTAGAAGTCCTCGACTTGTGAAGCTACTATTGTCTTCATTCAGCTAGTACAATTCTCTGGATGATGCCCGCATATAGCTAACAATAGCAAGTGATGCATAAATAATGAAGGCTAACCAGATTATTGATGTAATTAGAATCAGGTTTGTCTTGAAGAAGAGTTCTACTACCAAGAACAATCCGATGACGAAGATATTCGAAGCTCCTCCCATTGTTGAATCTCCTTCAACTTTTAAGCCCATCTTCACTAGGACCATTATGGCTACAATACTAAGCGATATCCAATTGATATAGCTTGTAAAGAGATTTGATAGGTCCAAAAATGGTATTACTCCAAGAGGGGTCGGGATTGGTGGAAGATACATTACCAAGAATACAGAGAATATGATAAATTCACCAAGTCTAATCCAAGCTGTTGGGGTCTTTGTGTATACCTCTCCGTAAAGCCCCTTATCATATTCCTTTGCTCCAAAGTAGATGAAGTAGACCGGAGCTCCAAAACTCAAAGCATTCACAAGACATTGAGCAAATCCATAAGCCACGTTCAACCAGAAATTCTCCCATGTATTCAAAATAGTCGTCCAGAGTTCAAAATATGTCGGGAGGAATTCTATCATTACCAAAGCAGGTAGTATACACAAACCGATTGCCACTACTACTCCTAGGATGGCCGCAGGTTTTCCGCCTCCTAACTTTCCTACTCCAACTCGGTAGAATACGTGACCAGCAACAACGAGGCCCTCGATGAATGCGATGATTGGGGTTGCCATTGGAAGAATGAAAACCATGAGTATGAATGTTGCGTTCGCGCCATAGAACACTCGCCAACGAAGTGGAACAGCAGTGATTGTTTCATCCATAATATGGACTGTATTAGCCAATCGATAACGCTGGTAGTAGATAGTCCCTATCCATGGTATTGAAAATACAGTTGGTGCTCCGATGTAATGAAATATGAAATTTAATTCTGGATCAACAAATGGCGTCATCTGGGGGATGAATAACATCAGTATGAAGAAATAGACTGGACCAACGATAGCTAAAGCCACAACTGCAACTCGAGAAAGTAACCAATCTGGACTCAAACTTTTCTCTCCATCTTTCACAATTCCTGAGACCGATATAAGTTTGCGCTGAGGGTAGTTCCAATCGTTCCTGACGAGAGTTTATTTGGAAGGACACCGTAGCAAGGGACAGTCGCTTGTCGATTTGAAACATCAATGAATGAGGAGAGCGTAGTATGTACAGACGGAAACTTACTGCATCCAGCTTCGTTAGGAAGAGTAAATTGATTATTGGCCTTGATCTTGTCGTTGATTTCAGTGGTAAAGATGCCACAGCTATAAGGAGTGAAAGGGACCGCCTTGAGCAAGAAACGCTCAAAATTATTTCACAGACTGCAAAACATGCAGTCGCGTTCAAGATTAATAGACATCTAATTCTTCCCCTTGGAATCGCTGAGGGGATTCCACGAATCCTAGATAAGATTCACGACGAAGGGCTCACTGCCATTATCGATTGCAAATTGAATGATATTGGAAACACAAACAAGACGATTGCCAAGTACTATTTTGATGCAGGATTCGATGCGATGATTGTCAATCCCCTAGTTGGAATGGATGGTGGTCTTGATAGTGTATTCGAAATGGCTACAAACAGAAAACGTGGAATCATCGTACTCTGCTATATGTCACACCCTGCGGCGAAAGATGGTTATGGTCTTACTATTGCTCCTGATGACAAAGCGAAGAAAGCTGAACCTCTCTATATTCGATTTGCACGACAGGCACGCCTTTGGGATGTTGATGGAGTAATTGTAGGTGCAACCCATCCAGAAAAAATCCAGGAGATTCGTGCTGTATTAGGTGATGAGATTCCAATACTCAGTCCTGGTGTAGGTGCTCAAGGTGCAAGTGCACGTATTGCTATTGATGCTGGCGCAAGCTATGTGATTGTCGCTCGATCAATAGTGGAAGCTCCTGATCCCTCAACAGCGGCAGCCGCATTTGCTGCAGAAATTCGTGGATGAAACTATGAAATTGTACACAATTTGGACGACCATTAATGTACATTGTAGCCCAGAAATGCGCTCTTTTGCAATGTCGTATCAGAAATGGTTAAAGGGCTATGAATTCAATTCATGTACAGAAGT
>CAZMBV010000189.1:0-4590 GCA_964564335.1 uncultured archaeon | reverse complement strand
CCTAGCCCAACTAGTTACGGTCATTACGACTCTTATGATGATGATTATAGATATGAACCAATACATGATGAACAAACACCGACAAAGGTTTCAAAGACTTACATTGACCCAAATGGATACAAAAGATATTCTGACTCTGACCGATTAGTTCACCGTCATATTGCTGAGATCTATGTCGTAAGGCGCAAGCTCAGAGAAGACGAGGTTGTCCATCATATCAACGGTAACAAGCTCGATAATCGGGCAGTGAATCTGAGAGTCATGACTTGGAGAGAGCACAATGATCTTCATAATAGATAGAGGAAACCCGACTCTCGTTGTGCCATAGATTAGGCGGCTGTTTCTCTAAGAGCTCTACGTATCTCGAAATTATCTAGAAATTTTGAACATCTCTTGACTTCTGCTATAATACCTTTGTGACCATTGAAGCGAATCAATGCTTTTGCAATCTCTTCTTGGAATGCTTTATCTGTATAGAATCGTGGGACATCCGTGTAGTATGCAATTATCTCTTCCATCTTTTCCGGTGTATCTACTTTCTTCATTAGTTTGATTATAGCGTTGAAATAATCCGTTTCTTTTTGTTTCAGTAATTCATCACTTCTTCGATATTTCCGCAATTGGAACGCAAAGACAATAGATGAAAGAAACAGTAATCCAATGAACGTAATCAACCCCCAGAAAGCTAGTGAAAATCCAGAAATGAAAATATTATCTGCAATCACTGTTCCCACAAATAGTAAGAAGGAAAGATTTACAGCAGGCCCCAAAAATTGAAGCCCAATCAAACCTATTTGAGAAATCCCCATTGTTACTAGACTTCTATTCAACACAATTCCAACAATTATCATTGATAAACTGAATATCCATATCAGACAATAACAATTCAATCTTACAAATTCACTCAGAGTCACAAGATATGGTAATACACCAAGAATAGCAGACAGGAGTACAAAGAAGAAACCATAGATTACCGATAAGCTCCTAGTAATTTCCGTCAAGTATTTTGTTTCTGCCTGAAACAAACCAATTCCATGGCTACTTCTTTGTATCCTATCCTTTTCTTCTTCAAATGCTATTGCTATTTCAGGAAATCTCAATCTTTGCTTACTTGGCTTGAGTTTCTTATTTTTAGACATGTTGTATCACTAACCACGAAATCGAAATGCCCTGATTCGTTCTTTAACGAATAAATGACTCTCATGAAGGTAAATAGTACTTTCGTCCCGGTTTCGTTTACGTAGATGTGCGGTGCGCGAGCCCGTGACAAGCCCATGAGCTGCCACATTCTTCTTCTTCATATTAGTTCAGTAATACGAAAATGTAGAGATAGAAGCCATTAAAAGAATACGAACGGCAATCGGATTTGATTTTCATGCAACTAGGAGCAACAGATCCACTTAGTGGGATTATCCAGATCGCATTCTTCGCCTTTATGATGATATTTATGCTATATGGAGCAAAACTCCAGATATGGCAATATCTGAAACAGATAGAGGTAGGACTACATGAGATGAAGCGAATGTTTGTCGAGTCACGACAAACCGCAATTGAAACCTTCAAGGAATATGGACATTCAGAGGAAGAAGTTGCCAAGGAACTAGACCAATTCATGGACTATTTCACAATCATGCCAGTAGATCTTGACCCAGCTGGAATTTTGAAGCGACTTGACCATCTTCTCGATGTACGCAGGGATAGATTCCAAGAGTTTGTTGCAGAGCTTGCTCCCGATTCAAGCGAGAGCATGAACCAGAATCTTGAGAACACAATTGAAGTGACTCAGGTTCTAGGGCTCATCTATCGAGTTGTCAGACACTTCTACATTCTTGGAAAGAAGACTGGTAGCCAAATCATGATTATGCAGATTCATATGCAGATGCCTGACCTCCTGAGACTAGCTAAGGCTTACTTTGATGCCATTGGTGCATTCTCGGAAGGTAAACCAATCGGGGATGGTGTTGGTCCATTAGTCATCACCAAGTTCGCTCGAGAGTTTGGTGCAACCCCTGAGAGCTACAACCAAGAAATCTCAAGAGAAGTCGGATATTACGTTGTAGAGGCCGAAGGACGTACAGTCTATGCACTACGAGCTACTGGTCCTGGTGGAACAGTTGGAAAACCAGGATTTGGCGTGAAGAATCTCATGGACAAGTATGGTAGTAAAATCTCAAGAATCATCACTATTGATGCTGCACTCAAGTTGGAAGGGGAATCTCTTGGAAGAGTTGCCGAAGGTACTGGTGCTGCAATTGGAGACCCAGGTCCAGAGAAACATGCTATGGAACAGACTGCAACTGAACATGGAATCGGAATAGAGGCCATTGTTGTAAAAGAGGATGAAGCAGCTGCGGTAGGTGTGATGGACAAGAAGATTCTCGATGCAGTCCCCGAAGTGATTGAACGTATAAAGACTGTAATCCAAAAGAGAACAAAACCAGGTGATAGTATCATCTTGGCTGGAATTGGAAACACAATCGGAATTGGACTATGAGGTGAAAAAAGTGGGATTGATATCAAAACTTATTGGAATTGCATTAGCTGTAGTTGGGTTCATACTACTATTCTTCGGAATGAATGATCTCTCAATAATGTCCTATGTGTATTCGATTTTGGGTCTAATTGTCATGTCATTTGGATTTGCGTTATTGACTGCAGGTAGACCTAAAGAAGAGAAACTTCCACCTCCGACAGTGACAGAAATCAGATGCAATGAATGTGATTTCAAGGAGATTCGTGATTTCAAGAAAGGAGATTATGTTCTCAAATCTGTCGAAGATGCATGCCCCAAATGTCAGAACGGAATGACCATCGAGGGTGTATACATCATTCGTGAAGAACCTAAGGAAACCTATAATGTCTAAGATCGTTCAGTTAATACAACTGGACCATCTTCTGAGATGAAGACCGTGTGCTCGGCCTGACTAACGGGTCGGGCTTTCTTCTCTATCTGCATTGGAAAACCGCGAATCACTTTTTCTTTTATGAGCTCTCTTATTTCGCTAACAATATCAATATCCTTGCTAGCTGTACCAATCCATCGAGAAGCAAAGGGGAGAGGACCATATTGTTTACGTAAATATTTTCTCAGTTTTTCAGTTGTTCCTTCTAGTGTCTTCTCCAAACCTGTGTTAGCAAAAATATAGACAAAATCACTATCAATTACTGTTCCTATACCACTAGTAGCAAAGGGCTCAATTGCATAGTATTCTCCAATCTCAACTGCTGGAGTTCCTCGTTTCTTGACATTGGGAACTTGTTTTCCAGCATGTAGATTATAGCGTTTGAGATTGTGACCCGATAGGTTAGAGATTGGCCGAAGGCCATACTCGTTGATAACACTCTCAATAGTTGCACCGATGCTACCTAGGGTAATACCCGGAGTGATAGCTGAAATGGCTTCTGAAAGTGCATCTTCTGTGGCTGCGACAAATCCTTCAAGAGTTCCGTCAATATCGACAGTCAATGCTGTATCAGCTATATAGCCATCTACGTGAACACCACAATCCAGTTTAACAAGTCCAAATTCAGGGATCTCGCTCTTGTCACCTTTCGGAGATGTACTATGTGCAGCAATATGGTTGATTGAAACATTGAAGGGAAAAGCAGGAATTCCTCCATATTCCCTGATTTTTTTCTCAGCTGTTGAACAGATTTTGATAATTCTGGTTTTTGGTTCAATCATTTCACTGATTTCTTTGAGTATTTTAGCGGCTATTTTGCCGGATTTGATAGCTGCAGGATTGGGACTGGCGACCACAGTATCACCTAACATGAGATGAATCTAAGGCGCTCTTAAGCGGTTCCATATCCGCTATACCACTTCATTCTCACGACGGGTGGAAACAATAGCTCCTTCTGGACCAACAAATATACTATGTTCAAACTGAGAAACCATACCATCCTTTCCCTCATATAGGACTTGGTAACCATGAATGACTCCTGCACGTTGTAAAGCCTTTATAGCTACACCGACATCAACACCAGTGATTTTACCATGTAACCAGCGTCCAGCCCATGGGAGGGTCTTGAACATTTGTCTGGCAGCATTTCGGGCTCTGAGTGAATCTCGGTCTAATTTTTTCTTATTCTTCATATCGTTTGAAAATATGTATGAGTACGGACCATTCTTGATTGTACCATTGCCATCAGTTGCAAACGGTTCTATCGCATATGTTTCACCCAAGTTCATCGTTGAAGAAATCTTCATTCCAACATTGGGGACATTTTTCCCTGCATGAAGATTCCAAGGTTTTAGCTGATGCCCTGAGAGTTGATGTATTGGTTTCAAACCTTGTTTTTTAATCGCTTGTTCGATTGACTTACCAACTTCTCCTAATCGAACATTGGGTCGAACTGTTTCTATTGCGGCCTCAAGAGCATCTTTGGCAGCCGCGATGAATTTCTCATATGACCCATCTAAATCAACGGTAATTGCAGTATCTGAGATGTGCCCATTAACATGCGCTCCAACATCAATTTTAACAAGTCCCTTATCGGGGAAGATTTTCGTATCACCGTATGGGCTTGTATAGTGTGCAGCCTCATTGTTTATCGAAACGTTACAAGGAAAGGCAATACCGCTCGCTC
>CAZMBV010000188.1:0-4610 GCA_964564335.1 uncultured archaeon | reverse complement strand
CGAAGCATAATTGGCATGTTACCAACATAGACCCTCAGGGTTTCAAGCCGTGTTGATACTGACCCCTCTTTTCGAACAGGAGTCATATGAAGAAAGAGCTTGCTGGCATAGGTGAGATTTCTAATCCTAGCCTCGTTGGGGGTAAGGTTGTGCTCACTCCCATCTGCTTCTCGAATCGTAGGTTTTCCAATCTCAATGTCGCCAAGTTCGACGACATAACCTTCGATCTTAGGAGTCAGCTTTCCGACACTGTCAACTACTTGCTGAAGCTCCTCTCGTATAAACCGATTAAAAGAGTCAAGGTGTTGGCCTACTAACCCGTAATGGTCGAAGAAAGCCTCGATTACTGGCCAATACTTGTCTTTATCTGTACCCGATGCCATGACTGATCACACCATTCGCGTGAAGGACGGGGGAACTACTGTTTGCATATACGCTTCCCAACGTTTAGAACTCAGAAATCCGAGCTCACACATCTGCTACAATAGCCGCCCCGTTGTTTTTACCCTGACAGACCTACTTATGGTTCCACGCATGCAAAGGTCAGTGGCGGGCTCGGCGGGATTTGAACCCGCGGCCAGTCCCCGATACAAGAGATGACTCTCCTGATCATCAGGTTAAAAGCCTGCTGCGCTACCTATCTGCGCCACGAGCCCCTGATGTCCAGACGGATACTAGTCTATAACCGTCAATGACCTCCAACATGACAAAAAGTCCCGTGTTTGTTACTTAGGGTCATGCATGAATGGGAAGCAGTTCTGTCTGAGCAAAGGACGGGGAATTTTGTAACCATAAAAGGATTACGCTAAAACAACGAAATGGCGATTCATCTAAGGGCGGTGTGGCTGTGTGAGCCAATCTAGTATACGCTTCGTATGGTAATAAACTTATCAGCTTTCCATCCGTCGAATCACAACTTACTTTTCAGAAGTAAATTGAAATAAAATGGCAATAGAAGGTTGTTTGGATATCACTACCGAACGACAGGTTTAATAGAAAATCCAAAGTGCAGCAGTCGAACGGATGCCCCTGTAGTTGGTTCTTATTCTATTTCGGGCTGAGTTATGCTCATTCTTTTCCTTCTACGACGAAGAACATACCCACCAGTAGCAATGATGATCACGATACCAACAACTCCAATACCTATTAGCAAGATATCTTGTTGTCCAGAGAGAAGGATTGTATCACGATTCCCTCCTAAAGAGGTCCTAAGAATGACTCCATCATATCCTACAACCCATCCATGTGATTCGTCAATAAAACACACAGCCATCATACGACTTACTACATCTGCGGGAACTGATTGCTGATACCAAGTTATTCCGCCATCTGGAGTATGCATCACGGATATCTCATGACCAACAATCCATCCATTTTTGTCATCAATAAACTGAATATCAGAACAATAAGGAGCTCTGAGTCGAAATGATGGAAGTCGCCCAGGAACTGGTAGAGTTTCCCATGTCTGGTCTTGTTTCATGTGAATGAGCGAACTATCACTTACTCCCCATGCAACACTCTCTTCGGGGAATGATAGACTCCAGCCACCTGTATTAAACACCCGCTCCCAAGTTTCTGCACCATCTTCACTATAGTAGATTCCATCATAGCCAATTGCCCATACATCATTTGCAGTCAAGAAATGGATATCTCTTGGATTATCATCAAATGTCCAACCGGAAACAGTTAGCCATGTCTGTCCACTATTATTCGTTTTGAATAGCGTACTCATAGTCGCTGTCCATCCGTGAGTTTCATTGAGAAATTTCACCGTACTCATTGTTGATAGACTGCTATAGGCAACAGAAGTATACCACGATACTCCACCATCATTTGTATAATAGAGACAGCCTAATCCTGTCACCCAAACAGTAGTTGCATTCACAACATCAATCTGTCTGAATATCTGCGAATCATCGGCGAGCTGTGTTTCCCAGGTTTCCCCTCCATCTTCTGTGTGGAGAATTACGCCTCCTCTGGTAACGTTAGGGTAGAGAATACCAACCACCCATCCATGAGAAGAATTTATGAATTCGACATCACGGAATGTAGCTTGAGGATAGTCACTCTCAAGAGCAGTCCATGTTGTACTCTGTGACTGTGCGGGTTCGATTATGGCAGCATTTACATAAATTTGTGAAAGGCTGACATTTCCAAATCCAAGTATCACCAGTATGAGGATTGTACCTATTCGAAAATCCCCTTTTAAAGATCTAATAAGGTTATTAGTAATCATAGATGATTATTTCCTTGAAGGTTGTAATCAATTGCATCTTCATATAGGTACTGGGTCGCCGCCAGGTTTTCCACCACCTGTATCTATACTCTGATATGCAACATCACATCCCAGATATACATTGCCTGAGTTATAGGCTTTCACCATAATTCTAACTGCAACATATCCAGATGAAAATGTCCATGATTTTATGAATGGTGCTGAAGAGTCTGTCCCTTTGTACTGATAAGAAGTCCAAGTTCCCAGACTATCTTTGTATTGCACATAGAATTCCACCTTTGAAACACCAGTTAGACTTCTCGCTGTGACCGATATTGTCGATTCGTCAACTTGCCAACTTTGAATAAGTGTTGATGCCTGAATCGGACTTGAACTATCTAGTGGATTGTATCCCCAAGCAATTTCGGTACCATCATCAATTGCATCACCATCTGTATTTGGATTATTTGGATTGGTATGATATGTGCCAGTGACTTCTACAAAATCTGAGAGTCCATCATTGTCACTGTCACTATCATTGGGGTTTGTGTTCCAGACATAGAGTTCAGCATCGTTTGTTAGTCCATCTCCATCATCATCATCGCCTGCAGATAGCCAGCTAAATACATCGGAAAATGTTCCACTTGAACCATCATTCTGAATTAAACCCATATGACTAATTCCATCATAGGTTACCGACTCACAAATTGTAGGACTAAATGGAAGGTGTGCAAGCCCGACAGCAACCAATGGGTCACTCTGATCAAAATGAATTGAAAGAACGAGTGGGCTCAATAACGAGTCAATACCTGCACCTGTGAACCAATCTATTCCATAAGAATAGCTCATGGGATCAACATTAAGATTAATAATCAGAGGGGACGCTGGGCACACCGAGAAAAATACTGGACTAGGCCAGTATTGCCCATAATTGATAAAAATACCACCTATCAATGACAGGACCTCTGCCCAAGGATTAACTGGATTGGCAATCCAAGTTCCCTGATTTGGTGTGCCAAGTGTAGCAACCTTGTCAATAAAAATTCCCTTAGATTCTAGATAATCTCTATGAAGCCCAAGCATTTCTCTGGTGATTATTCCACCCATGCTATGAGCAACTATGGATACATGTGAGCCAGAGGGCAGATTGTCTAAATCATCTGCAAAATGATTGGCGTATTCGGAAATTGATGTAGTCCAGTGAAGCGCATCAATAGCCAAGAGATCATCTGGCAATTGAAGTCCGTAATGCTCGAAGTAGTCAAAATACCTTATTTCTGAATAGCTTGCTAATATTCCATCATCCTGTAGTCTATCTACCATTGAACTAAAATCCGAGTTATTACCGAAATATCCATGTACAAAGTATAGATATCTACCTAGGGGATTTCTCATTTCACTTTGTGCTGTAACTATATCTTCTACACAGAAATTGATCTGTTTTTCAGAACCTAATAAATCATGTATCAACCATGATATGAGCATTGCTCCAGATTTCGCATCAATTGGAGCATTAAATCCAACAATCTCAGTATCTAAAGGAGAGTAGCATGATAGTACAAAAGCTCTCTCAGGATTAGCTTCTCTTATTGCTGCATAGACTTCATCCCAAGGGGAGATTTTACCATTTACCTCAAGTCCCTCAGGAACTCCATGACCAATAACAATGATATAATCGTCAGCCATGTTTAATGAATCTAGACTTTGAAAATTCCGTATACGTGTATCCGGTAGTATATCCTGCAGACTTGATTTTATCTCATCTAGCCCAACATCGATACTGGCATCTCCAGATTCGGTTTCTAATATCCAGAGTGTGGAATCGTTTACTGTGTAGAAATTAGTTTGTACAATTGTAGGAATTATCATTATCAGAATCCCAATTGTACTCAATATTACTTTCTTTGAATTCATCTGTTACTACTCCTAACCACGAATTTTCAACCGCATTGACAGACTTTTATAATATAAAAGAAATCAATGGTATTTTGTGCATTATCTCTTTTAGATATAAATGAGCTGATATCAAAACATTCTGCAATTCATTTGAATTGAAAATGCGACCAATATCAACACAATTACTCTTTGTTGCTTCAATTTAAGCACATTGTAAAAAGATTCTTTCTTTGGGCATATCTTTGATTTCAGAGTTGTTTCTCTCAAAACTTGAAAACTTCACAATTTTCCTAAGATGATACTTCGTAGTTAATCGCGCCCCTGTAGTGTCTGACCTGATTCTGATGTTGTGAGTGAACCACAACTGCAAGAAACCTCTGTGTTCAACCCTTCTCCTGCCAGTGTCACCACTTCTTCGCATTTCCAAAGAAACACGGAGATTAGCAGGAGCTCTGTCAACGTTCACTGGGATGGGATCCCTCCTGAAGACCTGGCTTCT
>CAZMBV010000187.1:0-4630 GCA_964564335.1 uncultured archaeon | reverse complement strand
GATCAGTGCCTTGAAAACCGTCTTAGTCCATTCAAAACAAGGATGCTCATTGAAAACTTGAGTATTTCCAGTCGTAGAAGCAACTTCTGTAAGATAGGCCATTCCCTCTTTTGGATTCCCAAGCATTAGATCTGACAGGGCACCCATACAGGATAGAATGACTGCATTCTTTATCATACCCGATTTAATGTATGACTTTGCTCCATCCTTGTACTCGAGGCCTTTCTTCTCGTAGAGAGACCTACCATGACTGATAATGAGGTCTCTTGGGAAGCTAGGTTCAATTTCTTGAGCTTTTTTAAGAGAAACGCCTCCAAGCACAGCTGCTTTGAGCTCAGTTTGCATATCAGTAAGATCTGTTTTCCCACTTATCTTGCGCATTCTGTCAATTATTGCACTACCTGCTTTAGATAGATTATCTTTGATAGCTTGGTCTTTGAGTGAAGGGTCGTTATTCACTAGTCCGTTCTCGTAAGCTGTTCTAGCAGCTCTGAAGAAATCATATGCCTTCTCTGCTAAGTCATTCTTGTTAGCGAAGTAAATGGATTTCATATATGCCATTATCGCATTGTCTATTTCACCAAGGTTTTCAAATTGTGTCGCTGATTCGATAAGCCATGGAAAAGCATCCGTACTGTTCTTCTCTATTGCTTCTACTCCCCTAGAGAGGGAACTATATGCATCCGCACAGATTGTCGCCAAATCTATTATTGTGCACTTTGAAGAAACTTCCATGTTTGGTAGTTTTTGCCCCCGAAGTCTGCACATATCTTTTCCATCGTCGTTCACACCTAACCATGTGCAATTTTTAGCTTTAGACAACTTGAAACACTCCAGACTTCTACTTGCTTCATCTGCGCGTAGGTTAAAAAACCCACTCTCGCTGTATCGTTACCTTTAACTATTCTATAAAAGCCGAAAAACCTTGAGGTATCTCCGTTGACCGATGACGATACTGATCTTGCTATGATTAGAAGGAAAAAAATGGCTGAGCTTATGAAACGTGAGAAGAAAATGCAAGAATCACGTGAGCAAAAAGAGAAAGTCGGTAATGAGCGCGAGAAATTACTCAAGCGTTTTCTTGATCCTGAGGCAACTGCCTATCTTGAAGGTCTTAAGAAAACTGAACCACCCATAGGAAATCGTGTACAAGAAATCATCCTCTACTTGATTGTGTATAGAGGGGTCCGTCAGACTATTAAGCAACTAGATGTCATGTATATAGAGCGGCAGATTAAAGGCGAGGGTCCAAAGATTCGCGTACAACGAGATGGGGAAACTTCTGATTTTGGCTCATACGTTAGAGCAGCCATCAAAGAAGATAGCGATGATGCAAAGAAAGACTAACCAAGAGCCTGAGCGCGACCTTTCCAGTCTTTGATTGTGTATTGGAGTTCTTCAACTTTTCCAGGTTGTTTTTTCCACGCATCTGAAGTCTTACGCATCTCGAAAATTAATGCTCCACTCCTAGCAAGTTTTTGTTCGATTATCTCAACGGCGGTTTCCAGAGCATTTACAATACTTGATGTATCATCAGTTTTCCTAACAAATTCTTCTAATTCTTGGAAAATTTCAGATGGCTCCAATGAGAACCATACATCTTTCGGGACTTTCAGTTCGAGATACTTTTGTGCTAGTAAAACCGTATTTCCATCACGAATTTGAACCTCACCTGCAGCTTGTAAAGTTTCAACATGTTTGAGAGCTTCAGTCATGTCAATGACCAAGATTGAGGCAATCTCCTCTATCCTAATAGATTTCTTTGCAAGTACCATATTCAAAATACGATATTTCGGGTCTCCAACTTCTATTAGGACCTTTTTCAGTTCATCAAGAGCACCCGCTTCTTGATTGAGAACTGCTGTTGCTGCCTGTGAGAATTGCTTCAAGTCTTCTTTCAATCTGTCTATTGTCATTTCGGCAAGAGTTAGCTCATCTTTTACAGATACTCCAAATGCTTGAGGTTGTTTCTTCGCAAGTAGATGAGTCTGTTCAGCTTTGATCCCCTTCATCTCTTTTCCAACAGAATCCAATGCTTCTTTTGTACGAAGTAGTTGTGTTTCAAGCATCTGTATCTCGGAATCCTTTTGTGTTAGACTTTGTTGTAATTCGCTCACCTGTGTTCCTAGTTGATTTGCCCTTTTCTGAGAGCTACTGACCTGAGCTTGAAGTGCTTCCATTTTCTGGTTTAGTGAAGCAATTAGCATAGTTTTCTCACGTAAGCGTGCGTTAATATCGTCTGACATAGTCGGTATCAACTAGAGTCCATAACAATCGATAATTAAAGGAGTCTCGTCTAGATGTAATACTTGGAGCATATTTCCATGCAACTGTTTGACGCTCATACCCATATTGATATGCGACATTTCAAGAATGATCGGGATAGAGTCATTCAACGAGCTCAAGATGCAGGTCTGGTAGGAATAGTGACTTCCTCTATCAGTCCTGGATCCTTCAGGAGAACTCTGGGCATTTTGAAGAAACACAAAGATTTCATCTCTCATTCTGCAGGATGCTCTGTATCACAGGTTACTATGGATGAGGCTGATCAAATAATCGCTTTAACAAGGAAATATTCAACCAATATTGTTGCAGTTGGTGAGGTTGGCCTTGATTATCATTGGGTGAAAGAACTTCGAGCAAGAGACGCCCAAGAACCAATATTCTCAAAATTCATAGAATTGGCTACAGAATTAAACTTGCCAATAGTAATTCATTCGCGAAAAGCAGAAGCTCGTGCCACTGAAATGCTCGAGTCCCAATTCTCCGGTGATGTCCTTATGCACTGTTTTGATGGCGGTCCAGAAGTCGCAAAAAGAGTTGCTGACAATGGATGGTACATTTCGCTACCTGCGAATTTCTCCAAGTATAGAAATAGAGTACGATCTGCTGAAATACTCCCCTTGGAACAGATCCTACTCGAAACTGATGGTCCATACCTCTCTCCTACATCAGAGCGAAATGAACCTGCTAATATTCAATACGGCTGCGAATCTCTGGGCCAAGTTCTTGATCAACCAATCGAGAAAATAGCTGATATGACTACAACAAACTCAAAGCGATTCTATCGACTTTAACCGATAGGGCCAAATGGGTTCACTAATAATGGTTAAGCATGTATGCACGTAAGTTCATGGAAGTGGAGGAAGAATCACTCAAATCTCCTGTCGCAATTGTTGCACTTCCTGGAATAGCCAATGTGGGGAAAATTGCAATAGAAACCTTATCTCAAATTCTTCGTGCAGAACATTTCATGGATCTTTTCAGTAAAGATTTTCCACCACGAGTTCTTGTGAGTCAGGGAATTGCCAGAATCCCAAAGACTACCATTCATCTGTATAGGGCTGCACCAGATGAACCTCATGACCTCTTATTCCTTACTGCTGATTATCAACCATCTACAAGTTCAGGTGTGTATGAATATGCTGATTTTGTAGCAATGGAATTTGAAAAGTTGGGTGTTACAATTCTGTATTCTCTTGCAGCATACGAACAGGATTATGCAGAGTATTTCAAATGTTATCCTAACGAACCTCGGATCTACGTTTCCGCAAATTCTGAGAAATTGCTGGCATTGATTTCAGACTCTCCACATACCGTAATTACAGAGGAAGGAGCTATCGTTGGTGCAAATGGAGTCATACCTGCATGGGCGGCGTCTATGTACAACATGGATAGTGCTTGTATTCTTGGAGAAACTCTTGGAGTTATCAAAGGAGACTATCGAGCTGCAAAGGCAATTCTAGGAAAAATAGTGGATTTGGTTGGTATCAGAGTAGATCTCGATATAATGACACCACAAATTGACAAGGTCACTGAATTTATTGAATGGGCAAGAAAAGAAATTGCCAAGAAATCAAAAGTAGATACTGACGATGAAAACCCATCTGACATGTATATTGGATGAATCATTCAACGAGTTCCGGGTGCAAGATGTCCGTAATCCATGCTTGACTATCCAGATTGATGTAGAAGTAATGATCTTCATGTTTTACTTTCACTGTGTATGGAAACCGTTTTGCCTTCTTTATGACGTCTGGAGGGACTCTGAGTACAGTTCTTTTATCACAAATAGGACATTTAGCATATCGTTCGAACATGATATTACCCTCCGCTCAATTTCATCTAACTTCTGAATCATTACTAAGTATCAGTTTAGTATCGTTCAGTTCGGGATTTTCGAGTGCGTCAGTGAAAGTCTTGATCACCTCATCCCGTGTTTTTTTTGCAAGTTCTTCAGAGTCTGTACCAACTATTCTCAGATTCTCATACACTCCTGCTTCTGCAAGTATTTTGTATTCTGAATCTCCATTCTTCATTTTAATAATCAGGAATTTTGCAAAATCTTTGAATTCATTTTTGGGGCCTCGCAATTTTCCGGATATCTTTTTCACTCTACGAGTATCCATAATATCATCAAGAAGATATGCTCTGATTACTTGATTTCCTACGATTCGTCGTATGTCAATGAACTCGTCAATGCTCGAATCATCGTTGACTAGTTTCCAAGTAGGTCCCAAAGTCATCTAACACCATTACTATGAGCATCAAGAGCGAATATAGGGATTGTCTGGGCGTATAGCGCTAGATGAAGTGCCGCGGAATAGCTTTATTTGTTGGCGCGCAATCT
>CAZMBV010000186.1:0-4635 GCA_964564335.1 uncultured archaeon | reverse complement strand
TCCACTCACTTTGGCGGACCTAATAGCATCCCTATGGAGGATAGAAATATGGCTTTACTCATTGCGCTCCCTACAGAAACAATCTCAAAAGAACAGGCCAGAGAGATGCGATACAGAGCTACATTCAGCAAACAATTCCTTCGAGAAAACAGGAATATTATAGAGCATATAGATGAATGGGCAGAAAAACTTCCTACACCGTTGTTTGCGCAAGTGCATCAGAGCTTAGCGGTTGGCGCTTTCAATGCAGAGGAAAAAGTGAAGAATATCACAGCATCAACACTAATCATCCATGGAGATAGTGACAGAGCCGTACCAACTAAGAATGGTGAGCTGCTTGCGAAGATCATTCCTATCTCAAGATTGTCGCTCATAAAGGGAGGTTCACACTTCAGCATCATTGAGAAGTATCAGGAATTCAATAAAATAGTAATGGATTTCATTGATGAAATTGAGCAAGGATGAATCATTCCTGATACTGAAGAGAGGTGAATTCGACAAAATGGGTCGATCGGCATTAATTACAAGTCTAGGAATGTATGTTCCTGAAAAGATGTTGACAAATGAAGAAATAGAAAAGATGCTTAACCGTCCAGGAACAGCAGATTGGCTAGTAAAGAACGTTGGAATCAAGCAACGTCATGTCATGGCTGAAGATGAGGTTACTTCTGATCTCGCCGTACATGCTGGTCGTGAAGCATTAGAAAATGCAGGACTAGAACCAGACGATCTCGACCTAATCATTTTGAGTACTGACACACCGGATTATCTATCTCCAGCGACATCAGTGGTGGTTCAGTACAAACTTGGTGCGAAGAATGCAGGTACGTTCGATATCAATTGTGCTTGCGCAGGTCTGGTTACTTCTCTCGACATAGCTTCACGCTACATTGAAACAGATTCCGATATCAATTCGGTATTGGTGATTGGTGCCTACGGAATGACCAAATTTATTGATTGGACTGATCATTATACGTGTACTTTGTTTGCAGATGCTGCAGGAGCAATGGTATTGCAGGCTAATGAGGATAAAAAAGGAATCATCGCCTCAAAATTGATCGCAGATGGTACTTTCCATGACCATTTAGGGATCTTTGTAGGTGGAACTGCTGAACCTCCAACAGTAGAAGCAATCCAGAATCACAGACATCATCTGGCTTTTCGTAAGCGGTTTCCAGCTGATACAAACCTCCAACATTGGCCAACATTGACCAGAGATTGCCTAGCAAAGGCAAACCTATCCATCGAAGATGTTGATTGGATTTTTTTCACTCAGGTAAATATTAGGACAATTGAAACAGTCATGAAGGAGCTTAAACTTCCATTTGAGAAGACTCACAATGTCATGGATAAGTGGGGATACACAGGTTCAGCATGTATCGCATTAGCAATGTATGATGCTATAGCCCAGGGTAAGCTTCCACCTCCAGGTAAGGGAAACGGGGAGAATATCGTACTCTGTTCATCGGGAGGAGGATTCAACATGGCTGCTGCTGTGTTGAAATGGTGGTAAAGGATTTTTATCTAGGTTATGCATGAAGAGAATCTGCATTTGAGAAAGAACTGAATTTCTATCGAAGGGATACTAATGGTTAATCAGTTTGATTACTTATCCAAACGAGATGTATTCTCTCCCGAAATTGAAGCACTTGTAGATGTAGAAACTGGAAAGAGATATTCGTATAGAGCATTCAACAAGCGAGCTAATAAAGTTGCAAATTTCCTTCAACAGATGGTTGAATTTCGAAAAGGAGACCGTCTATGCATCCTTGCTCAAAATCGTTTGGAGTACTGGGAAACGTTTTTCGGATGTCAAAAGTGTGGGGGGATTTTCAGTCCACTCAACTGGAGATTGGTCGCCCGAGAGTTAGCAGGTTTGGTTGATGATCTCTCTCCTTCTGTGCTATTCTTTGATTCAAACTTGGCTGGTGTTGCATCAGAGCTGCAGCAAGAAGTTACTATTAATCACTGGGTTTCATTGGATTCAGAAGGACCAGAATTGGATGGTTCTCTGAAATATGAGAAAATGATTAGCAATGCAGCATCGGACCCACCACAACCAGTTGACCTATCTTATGACGATCCTATGGGTATAGTTTTCACAGGGGGAACCACAGGACTTCCGAAAGGTGCTATGATAACCTACAAACAGGTCGCGTTCAACACTCTTAGTACAATTAGAGATATACTACCTGGGGATGTCTACATTAATCATCTACCATTGTTTCATGTGGGAGGGTTGTACGTGTATGCTATCCCACTCTTTATTCTGGGAGGAAAAGTTATCCAGATGAAGAGGTGGGACCTGGACACATTAGTAAGCGTAATCAATAAAGAGAATCCTAACTTCTTCTTTGCTGTTCCTACACAGTACCGCATGCTAATGAATCATCCGGATTTCAAATCAATCGATTTCAGTAACGTTCGTTTTTTAACATCTGGTGGCGAACCTCTACCAATAGACATCATCAAGACATACAAAGAAATCCATGATGTCAAATTTAAGCAAGGCTTTGGAATGACAGAAGTTGGACCGGGGTGTTTTGCTCTAGACTCATGGGATGCCGAACGAAAGATTGGGAGTATCGGAACTCCAAACTTCTTCATAGATGCAAAAGTGGTTGACCCAGAAACTGGAAAAGATTGCAGTGCAAACGAGGTGGGTGAACTTCTATTTAGAGGGCCTACTGTGACTATCGGTTACTGGAACCGACCAGAGTTGAATAAGACACTCTTGGATAAAGGTGGTTGGTTTAGCACAGGGGATATGGTGTATTTTGATGATGATGGATATTACTATGTAGTAGATCGAGTGAAGGACATGTTCATCTCAGGCGGGGAGAATATCTATCCCAGAGAAATCGAGAAGCTCTTGGAACAGTATCCAAAGATTGCTCAGGTGCAGGTAATCGGTGTACCCGATTCCAAATGGGGTGAAGTAGGACGTGCTATTATTGTGTTGAAGGTGGGACAAGAAGCCTCGGAGGAAGAAATAATCAGCTATTGTGAAGGAAAATTAGCCAAGTTCAAGATACCCAAATCAGTGCGTTTTATAGATAGCTTCACTCCTTACATCTCAGG
The DNA here is from genome assembly GCA_964564335.1 of uncultured archaeon. Taxonomy (GTDB): domain Archaea; phylum Asgardarchaeota; class Thorarchaeia; order Thorarchaeales; family Thorarchaeaceae; genus SMTZ1-45. Next base: position 1,554 of record CAZMBV010000186.1, on the reverse strand, counting down.
AGCAGGTAAAATCTTGAAGCGGGAATTAAGAAAGGATTTTGGTGAAGAGGAGAAATAACCATGCCAGTCAGAAAAGTAAATGGAATAAACATCTATTATGAAATTCATGGCGAGGGGGAATCTGTTATCTTTGGTAATGGAGTTTTCTCCAACACATTGGGTTGGGTTCATCAAGTCCCCGTTTTCTCAAAAGAGTACCAAGTTATTCTCTATGATATGCGAGGGCAAGGAAAGAGCGACAAACCAGAGGGTCCGTATTCCTTCGAGATTCACGTTGAGGATCAAAAAGCGCTTCTTGATGAACTAGGAATATCCAAAGCTCATCATGTTGGAATTAGCTATGGAGCTGAACTTGGCTTGGTTTTTGCGTTGAAATATCCGGATATGCTGAAAAGCCTAGTTGTTTGTAGTGCTGTTTCGTTTGTGGGACCATTACTCAATGAGATGTGTCAATTATGGAGATATGCGTGTGATCTTAGAGACCCCAATTTATTTTATCATGCAACCGTACCTCTGAATTTTGGAGAGACTTTCATTCGAGAGAACACTGCAATTTTGGAACAAGCTAAGGTACGATATGCTCAACTAGATTATCCTCCACTTGTGAAATTGATAGATGCTTTTCTCAAGTTAGATATTACAGACGAATTGCCGCAAATCAAGATTCCTACTTGTGTATTAGGAGGGGACAAGGATATACTAAAACCAGTGTTTCCATATTCCAAGTTGATTCATGACAAAATACCTAATTCGGAAATGTTCGTTGTTCATGACTCAGGACATGCTGTGACATTTGAAAAACCCGAGCATTTCAATAGTATAGTTCTAGGATTCTTGAGCAAACATTCCCATAGAAAACACACTAGAGATTACTGATTCTTGGGTATTATTCCAATTTACTCAAGAGATATATAGTAGGAAATCCTATAGTTAATGTTGGACGTAGAACATTCTATGTTCTGACTTTAACGGTTTACTTCTCTAGTACTGTTATAAGGAGGAAAGAAGTTGAAAAAAAATAGGATATTATCTCTATCTCTGTCGTTGATATTATTTATTTCCGTCTTCTTACCTTGCTTCTTGGTTCAACCTGCCGTTGCAGAAACTACTGCACAGACAACACCAATTAAGATTGGAATTTTTACACCTGAAACAGCAGGTCTGACACCGTATGCGCCATGGACAAGACAAGGCTTTGAGTTGGGAATGATATATGCAACTACGATGATGGGATATAACAATGAAAATAAGACTGAAGCTGGTCGACCCTATGAACTTCATTATTATGATACGAAAGGTTCAGTGGTAGATACAGCAACAGCAGCAACCACAGCTATCGAAACAGATGGTATTGATATTCTCGTCGGAGCAACTTCAAGTGCAGTTGCCGCAGCAATAGCCCCTATTGCCGAAGATTATGAGAAGATATTTTTTGTAACGCCAGCTGCTGCTTCTGAGATAACTGAAGATGGATTTAATCCATACCTCTTCCGAATTGCTAGAAACAATTGGCATGATGCCTATGCAGGTGTTACATATGCCATGGACACACTC
>CAZMBV010000185.1:0-4647 GCA_964564335.1 uncultured archaeon | reverse complement strand
CCCGATACAGAAAAGGCACTTGACCATCTCGTCAATAGATCAATGACAGGAATTCTTGTTATTGATGGGGATAAGAAAATTGAGTATGTTAATGACATTGTATGTGAAACACTTGGTTATTCCAGTTCTGAATTGATCGGATATGATTTCGATGAGTTCTTGCACTCTGACTGTCGTGATTGTGTTGATAGAATCTACGAGCAAAGAAAATCTGGAAATAATAATGTAAAAACCTACGATGCAAAAGTACAGGGGAAAGATGGAACTGTCGTTGATGTTCAGGTGTGTTCTACTTCCATCTCATACGGACCTCATAATCTCAAAATCCTAGCTCAAGTCCTCGATAAAAGCGATTTAGAAAAAAATCGCAAAGCACTAGAATCATTCGAGATGCAGCACCAAATTCTTGTTGAAACAATGAACGAGGGTCTCGGAGTCATCGATAATAACGGGGCTCTAATCTTTGCTAATGCAGCACTTTGTGACTTGACTGGTTACAATGTGAATGAGCTTCTTGGTAGTCCTATTGGGGATTTGCTACACGGCCTTGATTTAACCGGTATCACCGAGAAAGTGATTCAAAGAAGGGAAGGTATTAGAGACCGCTATGAAGTCAGCCTAATTCATCGTTCTAAATCGAAAATTCCAGTCATGATCTCTGCTTCTCCTCTCTATGATTCTAATCATTCTTACTGCGGCAGTATAGCCGTATTTACTGATCTCACACAAGTATACGAAGGGAAACGTCAGCTTCGTCAACTCTTTGATGCATTCTCGGATCCTGCATTCCTATGGAAACAAACACCCGCGGGTGAAATTATACTTCAGATGTTGAATGAGCCAATGCTCAAATTGACCAAGGGTTCCGCATCAGACTATCTAGGTCATACACTTGATGAGATTCTAGGAAGAACTCCAGACCTCATAAGCTGTGTCCAACAGGTGTTTATTGATGGTAGTCGACAAAGAATTGAACTTCCCTTTGAGGTACATCCAGGTCCAAAAAGGTGGTTCATCTGGGACTTCATCCGACACACTGATGATATGGTTCTTATGATTGCCATTGACATTACTCATCGGATCAAATCTGAAACGAAACTCCAGAAGATGAATGAGCGAGCCTTATTCTACTTGGATTTGTTACAACATGATGTACGCAATAAACTTCAGGAAATTCAAGGATTCACTGAACTCGCTGTAGATAATTTGGAGAATAATGAAATGGCCTCCTTTCTAGATAATGTCCTTTCTGCAGTTTCAGATTGTACTGAGCTGATTTCAAAAACCTCCACTCTCGAGCATCTAATGGAATTACCTCTCAGTGAGGTACCACTTTCTGAAACAATACTTGAGGCTTTGAATAACTTCAAGAATATTGAAAAAATTGTGAATCTGAAGATTTCTGGTCCAATGATTGAAGCTAACGCGTTATTGGAACAAATGTTCATTTTCCTCATTGAGAATATGTGCGAGCGGAATCCATCTGATAAGATACGATTGTGGATTAATGTTGCAGAGAAGGGTATGTATCATGAGGTTGTGGTGTATGATAACAGTCCTATTATTCCAGACTCAGAGATTGTCAATATTTTCAATCCTCTAAAACGCTCATGTGGTGTGGAATTGCTAATTGTTCAACAGATTATTGAGAGGTTCAATGGGAAATTCAGTGTCAACAATAAGCTAGTGGGGAGTAAATGTATGAGAACTGAATTTCAAATCCAATTTCCCAAACTGAATTCTGAAAAGATTAGATAACTTACTGTCCGCAGGCAGGAAGTACCTTGTTACAGACAAGTTTGAATCTTAGTGTAAGTCGAGGTCAATGAATTCTCCAAAGATCCATAGAAATCTTGCTCTCTGGGGTAATATTGTGATTATCAGAAAGAAGAATTCCATTGCTTTGAAAATTCCCTTTAATTGCCAATTCAGAGGAAAAAAGAATGATATCTAATGAATACATACGTGTTCCTCTACGACGGTTTTGCTGATTTTGAAATTACACCACTTCTCTTATTTCTGCGAGAGAAAACCGAAGTCATAACATTCTCATTTGAGAAGAGTGTGCAGAAGAGTGAATAACAACTGAGGGTAGTTGTAGACCTATCCCTTAGTGAAGTTGATCCCGATGATGTTGACCTCCTTATCCTCCCCGGAGGTGATCCAGAGCCTTTCCGAGATAGAACGGACTTTCACAATCTTTTGAAGAACGTATACAAACGCCGTAAACTAATAGCGGCAATTTGTGGTGGCCCAGGCTTTCTTGCTCATGCTGGCCTCCTCAAGGGATTACGAGTTGCATGGATACTCGCCTGAAGATGCTAGATGGGTCTTTGAAGGGAGTGAAATCACCAACGAGGATGTCATTGTCGAAGGAAATATCATCACTGCACGAGGTCAAGCATATGCTGAGTTTGCGGTAGAAGTATATCGTACACTTGGTTTCTTTGAGAACGAGAATGAGGCTAGAAGCTCTCTTGATTGGTTGAAAAACATAAGACCGGTAGTCTAGGAGCTACAAATTTACAATTGTTACTGTATGCATACAGTCACACCTCTTTATATCAAATTAACTGGTAATTAACTTCCAGTGAAAGGTGGAATGAAATTGGAAATTAGTCAAGACCTGAGGTATAGTCCTAGGTCGCATAAACTCACAAAAAGTCAAGCAATTGTACTCGATACTTTAAGGTCTAGTGGCTCGCATGGCGTCACTCCGAAACAGCTTATACAAGAAGTTACTTTTGCTCCTCGGACAGTAAGATATGCACTTAGAAAATTACTCAAGAAGCAACTCATTAAGCGTTATCCCTGTCTAGAAGATATGCGACAATGGGTATACATCCCTCTTTAATTAGACAAATTAGTAACAGGAATCAGAACAATCTTTAGTCACTTCTCTCAAATCTATTGTTTCCCAACAATAATGACTCTGCCATTTGCCTTTACGAGTTCAGAGTAAATATCTATCGGATTTTCGACACTTGTCAGAATCTCTGCATTATATGCAGAGATTGCTGTCATAGGAGTATCAAGAATAGTATGAAGCGCACGCTCATAGTTTAGTAACTCTTCAATTAATTTGTGCTCAAAGAAGCAGTTCATTTCCCCAGTAACCCTCATTCCTTTGAAACCTTTCATAATAGCTTCATTGTACGACTTGTTCCAGCTATCCAAAACATCATCTAGATCAAATACACCATCTCTGATGTACATCTCTGTATATGGAATAATCTTCAGAGATTCGTTTTCTTCGTATTCGTCTACATCGATTCCGAATTCTTTCATTAAATATCTAATTTCATTCGGGGTTTCCTCAGAACAAATGTATATTGCAGCTTCTCCTTTTTGTAAGCCTTCTTTGATATATGTAAAGAGCGCTTTTCTCTTCGCTTCACGCGACTCGTAGATTAGGATAACATGGTCTCGTGGTCTTAGTTCCTGCAGAGTCCGCTTCAATTTTTCATCTGAAGTCACTTCATACTCCTGCCAATCTATTGATGTTTCTTGGAGATTGTCAAAATCAGACTTGATAATCCTGATTAGATTTGGATCATTAGTCCAGAGTGACCGCCCAATTGGCGTTCCATTGTGAATTTTGGTAGTAATCAATGCTTGAGTACCATCAAAGATGATATAATTTCCAGGTAGTTCTTCGCAATATTTTATCTTGAAGGAGTTTGCCGGTATATGTTTATTGAGGGACTCAGGAATTAGTTTTGTATGAGGTGGGCTCTCAGTTATGATTGTGATTGAAACATCTTTCTTTCTAGTGTTAATCAGCTCTTCAGCATAGGTAAGTACAAACCTAAATGAATTTTCAAAATTATCTACAAATTCAATCGACTTCTTTGATTGTTGAATTAGAGAGCTAATTCTTTTTTCAAGAGTATCCTTCTCAGATATCAGAGAAAAGCTTGATGCTCCATTAGTTTCCATGTCCTCATATTCGACCTTTTGAAACATCTCCAGCAACTCAATTTTCTTTGCAACAAGATTATTGATTTCCAGAGTAGCTTCATGTTCTTTTCGACTAATAAGAATCGACAACGCATCATCAATAGGAATGCCTCTAACACGTGATGGCCGACCAAGTAACCGCTCAATTAAACCCGTTTTTTCTAGCTTTGGCATTGTCCTATATACTTCTTCACGACGGATGCCTGTAACTCTGGTTATACTTGCTGCTGTCGCTAGCCCCAATTGTAAGACTGCAAGATAGACTTTTGATTCATACATCGTTAATCCGAATTCTGATAATATGCTGGCGCTATCCTCTAGATTTGACAATTATACCTCTACCGTGTTCTTTTATGAATTATATGTGTATTATAGTATTTTAAAATTTTGATAATAAATCCATGGCAGCCAATCTCTCTCAGTTATTTCAGAGAGTTCTTGACCTGCGTGTACCGTATGCATATGCTGTGACTTGGCATTGGTGTCTGTGTTGATCCAAATCAAGCACTTCGATAGGTAAGTCAGTATCACAGAGAGAACATAACATCTCAAGTTCTTCGATTTCTACAGTTTTTTCATACCTTTGAATGATTCTGGGGTGTTAATATGAGCAGACAATGCAGTGCATGTGGTTCAACTGAAAATGTTCAGTATGTCTTTGATTCATTTTGCGAAACTGGTGAATGG
>CAZMBV010000184.1:0-4697 GCA_964564335.1 uncultured archaeon | reverse complement strand
TTCTCTATTGATTCAATCGAATTAGATATTGGTCGGGTCAAGTCTTGTTAGACCTTCTATTCTATCATAGATCGAATCTGTTGAAACAATAGTATGATCCGGATTGTCATTACTGAGTGAAACTGCTGCATAGATTGCATCAAAGATGGAACCCAATTTATAATTCTCCAAAAGATATAGTGCTGCTAATTGATGATCAATTGTAGAAGGGACAACTGAGATATTTGGGAACGAAACAACGTGACTTATGATGTCACGAACTGAGGACACACCAGTGAGGTTTCTCAAGACATAGTAAAGTTCAATGGAGAAGATACTTGGAACAAGGACACTCCCTAGCTCACCTTCTTCAATCCTTGAGAACAGTCTAGTCGCATAGGTTTTTAGATGGTCATTCTTCTTATAGAACGCCAAAATCATATCGTTCTCAATCAGCATTCTGTTTCTTTCCGCCTCCATCGTTTGGATACATCCTTCCCAATCTCTGCATCTGCTTTAGCAAGGAGGTCTGCAATTGGTCCCTCAATATCCAATTCTGGTTTATCAGAGGGGATAGGAAAGAGAATATGATAAGATCCAATTGTGAGGAGAAGAAAAGTATCTCCTTCGAGTCCAGCCTTTTTTGGGATTCTGATGCGTCTTTGATTATCCATTCGAACTCTTATCATCAAGATGAACACCTCGTATGATTGTACGACAAATATGATTTAAAGATATGGATAAAAATCACATTTTATGGATAAAATATGTATATATTGACCTTTTTTTTTTCAGGTTACAATATTCGGGACGCTACATTCGATTGATTTAGGGAGTACCCATAGCGGAAGCTGCGGACGGAAAAAGATGAGATTTACTCAACTTCCATCAATCACCTCCTATGTTTTCTATCTCATAGAGGTAGAAGCAGCTTGTTCTTACTCTTCGGAGTGAGAAGAGGTACGGGCCTTGACGGGGTCAGGTAACCAGGGAAACTTTCCCGGTACATGTTCTTTATTGAGCCACTCTTTCACTCTTCAGGTTGAATTCCCGTATTGGTGGTAGAACACTGAAGTCAGCTGCCTCTCACTGCTTATAGAATCATTGCTCAATAATATACATCTCAGATGATTAGTGATATGATACTGCTTCTATATTAACTAGTCACACAACTTTTTGCTAAGAAGTGTTCTCATAGCTATGATACCATCTACACAAAAGTCACGACTCAATACTTGTTAGTTTGCAGATACTACCTACTATTTCTCAAGGAGTGTTCGAAATACATTGTGGTGATCTTCTTCATCAGACAAGAGACTCTCGAAGAGCTTCTTAGTTACATAATCCTGTTCTTCAATCGCCTTAGCTATAATTGTCTTGTAGAATGCAATAGTATCTTCTTCGGCTTTTTTGTCCAGGGATATCATTTTCTCTGGTGTGTCACCAATTGTGATTTTTGAAGGTTCCGTAGTCGGTTCACCACCCAAGTAGTCAACACGCTCAGCAATCTCTTCTGCATGTACCATCTCTTGAATAGCGACTTTCTTCAATTCATCAGCTACTGCGAGATGGTCGAAACCATATATTTTCACATGTTGCCACATGTACTGGATGCTGACCTGAATTTCCATAGAAATTGCTTTATTCATCATCTCGATTAATTCTTTTGAAGCCATGTTCTTTTAATCTCCTTCTTGGTATTACATATTCAATTTTCCTTATGAATCACATCGTTGTAGTGAAACAACGTCAAAACCTCTGTCAGTAATGTTAAAACGCTTTTTAAAATCACCAAATCATGAATTATTGAATCTTCATTCATGACATACTATTTCCTATAATGTCAATGATTTTCTGATTCCATCAGTATGACGTTTGAAGGATGAATAGATAATCCAGCCGAAGAGACGGTCCACAATTCGAGGTGGCATCCCTTCCTCTTTTCTTCTCTTATCTAACATTGCATAGATGCTCTCATAAGAAGCCGTGGTACCATTATCTTCGACAAGCCATGGTTTAAGAATGATCAAGCTGTTCTCTCCGTCCCAGTTAATAGTTGGGATTAAATCTTTTTTGAGTAGGTCTCTTTTCAAAAGTCCATCGTATAATTTTTTGTCAAGTAGTCCTTCACAGGCAATCCACTTTCCGGATAGATATACCTCCGGCCAAAAGTGTGAGGCAACTTTTGGCATTCTGTCATATAACCAACTGGGAATAATTCCTTTCAATGATTCACTCTTACATTTTGAAAGGTGAAATCTTGCTGGTATCCCCGAGGCACGGAGAAGAGCAACATGCAGATTGGTCTTTGTTCCACACTCACCAGTTTTTCTTCTCAGAGTTTGTGAAGCTTTACTTTTAGAGTCATTGATACTAAAAACGATCTCATCTCTTACAAAGTAGAAGATTTTCAGGGCTATTTCTTGCTGGCTCTTTGTATCTCCCTTGATCTCTTTTACTTTCTTTAAAATGTCTGGATGACACGAATCGCACAATTCTGTTGATTTCAAATACTGATTTGCTTCGCCTATTTCTTGATGTCTTTCTATCATTGATTTTGCCGCATCATTACTGCGTTCTTAATTAATATAAGTTGGAGCGAACAAAGTATGGTAATATACGACAAAAGGTGTACATGTTTGTCGATAACAATTAGGAGAAGAACTGAATCCAATGGACAATAAATCTCTTGAAGAAATTGTTTCATCTTTAAAATCACAGACTAGGCGTCAAGTAGTAAAGCTACTTCTTGAAACGCCTCGTGGATTACGCTTCAGTGAAATAGCAAGAACCTTGAATATTCATCCGTCAACATTAGAGAAGCATTTAGCTAGACTAATGAAGAGTAGAGTAATTTCTCATTTTAATGATCGCTATCTATCTACTGTAAATTCTATTCTTATTTGGGAAAAAATAAAGAATCTTCAAAAAATCGATAATGGGTCATATCTTTTTTCACATATTCTCCCACTCGATAATTATGAATTACGGGATCGATTCGGTTCACTAAATTTTAAGATAATACCTGACCTGATCTCTATTATCAATCAGATTAAGACTGATTTTAATGATACACAAAAACTCATACAAGCTGGTGGGAATTTAGATTATCAAATCGGAAAAAGCGTCTATGGATCTGGAATGCTAAATCACAACAATACACGGGTTGAACTTATTCTGACTCGTCAATTGATAAATCAGATTCAAAACCTTGGTGAAGAGAATCTATTTCTAAATAAATTTGATGAAAAAACAACTTGGTTGTATGAAATTGAAGAATGTAATTTGGGTCTTGGTGTAGGAGAATCTTCAGGATTTCTATTCCTACCTCAACTTGATTTTGAAATCGATTATAATCAGTGCTTGTATACTAAAGATACTGCAGCCATTGAATGGTTAAGAGAGGTCTTTCGTCTTTTAAAAACACAATCTCAGACTTTCAATCCTTAGACCAAGGAATGCTAAGATGTTCCAATAGAATTAACAGCTCATAGAAACAAAGACGTATATGTAATAATTAGTTAACTATATCGAAGAACCATGAAGGTAATGTCAAAATCAACTAAATTATCGAACGATAAGGTGTTTACGAAAGCTAAAGCCTTTTTTAACAACAATCTTGGATTGAAACTGGTTGATGAGGAAGCTGATTGCTGCCTCGATTTTCAAAGTAACCTTGGTTTTGTCACTGTGCAGGTTTATAGTGACGGCCAAAATCGTGAAGTAAAAATAACAACTCGCGAATACGAATATCAGATCCAGAAGTTTTTAGAAAAACTCTGATTCTCAATGTGTTGATTGGATAAGTTGACGCTATCACGAAGAGTTACAAGCAAAGGGCCATATTCATGAAATCATTGCTTGGAATAAAATGGCAAGAAGTGCGAATTATCGAAATCAGGTAATGGGTGAGCCATCATTCCCTACTCTTTGTTGAATCACCCTTTTCTTTTTGCAGTCTTTCAAAAAGAAGTTCAAACCAGATCATGTGACTGTCTTATATTGAATAGATTCTTCTTACACCCTGTTACAATAGCTACTGCATTTAGACCTACTATATGCTAAAACTTTAATATCGCATTCCTTTTATTGAATAATGATTCAATATGCCCGAATTTGGAAACCCATTTGATGTGAAAGCAAGTGAGCGGAAATTAACAGATCCCGAACTTATACGCGCTATTAGGTTCATGATTTCAGCGGAATATGAAGCAATTCAACTCTACATGCAACTAGCTGAGTCCACCGATAATAAACTAGCAAAAGAGGTCTTAATTGACATTGCTGATGAAGAACGTGTCCATGCTGGTGAGTTTCTGAAGCTTCTCTATCATCTTTCCCCTGATGAAGAGAAATTCTACAAAGAAGGAATTGAAGAAGTAGAAGAAATAATAGAAAAACTTGGTTCTAAGTAGTTTGTATTTACCTGAGAGAACGAGTTCCAGCTTGATATAAGAGTCATATGAATACACTGGGGTCACATCATATTTCATCAATCATTTCTAACGCCATACCCAATTCAGATGGACTTGGGGTATAGGCTGACGGGTTCAGGTAAACTAGGGAAACTTTCCCAGTACCTGTAGTTTGTTGAGCCACCTTTTCATTTTTCACTTATCTAAGACTTCAATGATCCTTAGTGATTTTTTTTGGAATACGAAGTACACCATTATGACACTGCTCTCTAGTCCATTCCGCAATCTGATGAAGGGTATGAA
>CAZMBV010000183.1:0-4786 GCA_964564335.1 uncultured archaeon | reverse complement strand
TGGCAGGGATCCATCATAGCCCCTAGACAACGAGCGCTGTAGAACTGAGCGCGACTGTGAGCGTTAAAAAGTTTGTCAAAGGCTCACTTGATTTTTACTTTTATCAAGAAGTAAATCGATAGAAATCGCCATCATGGCCTCATCACAATATTTCCTTTCGGGGTATTTGAGTCCATTTTTCAATTTACCAATTTGATCAAAACCAATCTTCTCATAGGCTTTGATGGCAACCTCATTTGTTGATTCAGCGGTAATCTGTACAATCTCTATTCCTCGCACAGAAAAATGCTCAGCAATCTTCACCATCATCTGTCGCGCAATGCCTTTTCCTCTATAGTCCTCTCGTACAACGACCTGAACCATCTCGATTCGGTGTCTTGACCCATACCATCGGAACCGCACACCAGCACATACTCCTACTACCTCAGTCTCTGATAGTGCGCACACACTGAAGACTTCCTCAGGTCCCGATTTCAAGAGTTCCTCTCTCTGACTACGAACAACACTCTCTGAAACGCCTTTGAAAAGATGTTCTGCAATTGATTTTGCATGAGCCTCCGTATATGCTTCGATTATGATATTATTCTTTGACATAATTCATCGAATCTCCTTGATAGCCTGTTTGATCTTTAGTATATGAAACGTTGACTCGCACTCTATTGCCTTGGGATTTCCTTTTCTTTCATCAAGCATCATTCTTGTTCCTCCGACCCAGTAACCTGTCTTCTTCTCTGAGAGCCATCCCTGAGGAAATAGATAGATTTCGCTATCTGTCTTAAAGCTCTCAAGATACTCCATTGAGCTTCTAAACCAGTCACTCTCACGTGCAATACGGAACTTTGCCATGAATTCTAACGTGAGAATTAGTTCTGCGAATCCCCTCCCCTCCGGTTTACTGGAATATCCTGGAAGATGCACAGCCCAACCCAGTACATAGTATCGAGAGCCATACTTTGCCAGACCATAACTCCAAGGTAGACACTGATACTCCTCGGATAGCACTAGTTCAATTATTCTTTCTAGTTTACTTCGATGCCTTCTGTTATCCATAATGCTCTTACTACTTGCAAGACCTCTGATATCATGAATCCAAGGAAGCATGAATCGTTGTTCTGGGTATAATTCTGGATTGACAAGACCATACTCGCTATTCTTTGGGGCTCCTTCGAAATTAGCCTTATCGACAAAAATGCGTGAAAAATCAGGGTCTCTTGCAAAGCCATAGAGGCTCTCCAATCTCTCAATCATCTGATCATTCACTGGCTTTGTTGTGCCATAGCCAGCATAGGCTAGGAAAGAAGCAACGATAGTTCTCAGAAAGATTGCGTGCGGTCTCTCAGGAGTGATTCCCACATTCTCAGTAAGCCAGACCCGAAAAGGTAGTGTCTTACTATCAAACGGTTGCAGTCCGGCTCTGAGACCGAGTTGCACGAGCTTTCCCATTACATTCTCGAATGCGTCAATTCTACTAGAATGAATGCTATTGAAATCTAGTTTTGGAGTCAGGAATTCAAACCATTTGACGACCTCAGGACTTGCAAGCATTTCATTCAAGACTCGTCCTACAAGTTCGATATCTTGCTCATTGAGGATATCGACCACTGTCCGGAATCTAATTGACGGGCCTCCATTATGCAAGAGCCACCGAGCCTGGTCATAAAATTCCATACCCTGCACATCCAATTTGTAATATATCTATACTCTCATCAGGATTTTGGCGATACAGTGTTAAGGAAGAATGGTACCAATCCATTTGAGTGAAGCAGATGACTGGGCTGGACAACCTCAAAAAGAGCATCATGCAAGACATCTATGAGAACCGGATGATTCTTACTTCGGTTCGCGATAGACCTGAGGGTTGGACACTTCATTCTGGTCTTTGGAGCCCATTCTATATTCAACTTAGAATACTATGTTCGTTTCCTGAAACACTGAAATTAGTGGGATGTGCCCTGTCCACTCTAATCAAGGAGGAGGCTCCCTCTGTCAATAGACTCGTAGGCATCGCGTTTGCAGGAATACCAATAGCTACTGCTGTTTCACTTGAGTCCGGTATCCCTGCCTGTCACACTCGTAAGGTCCTTGGAGTCCGTACAGAGCAGGAACTCTATGATGCGATTGGGAACTATGGTCAACATTCACTCATGGAAGGGGTTGTGCAAGATGGTGATACCCTCTGTCTTATTGATGACCTTGTTACCGGAATGGAGAGTAAATTGGTGGGGCGAGCTCAGGTTCTAGCAGAGCTCAAGAAGCGAGGGATATCTGATGTTTCTGTAGATGATATCGCAGTAATAGTAGACCGACAACAAGGAGCTAGAGCGCGAGCGAAGGACTTGAACATCCGACTTCACTCATTGATTGACCTTGTTGATGAAGGACTTCCAGCAATCAAAGAATCGATGTCTGAGGAAGAATATCAGATTGTATTGGAGTATCTTACCAGTCCGTCTGACACAAAGAAAGCTTAGTTTGGCCACCACAGAAACTCATTTCTTTACTAATTCCATCTTCATAGATTCCTATGAGCGCTAAAAATCCTCTCGAAAACCTGTTGAAACTGGCTCTATCAATGTCAACACGTCATCACCAATACTATGATGAGACCGCTGATAGTGTCGAGACTCCACAAGTACGTGCACTTCTTCGCGTTCTTGCAGATACTGAGCGTGACCTGATAATAGAAATTCAAGATATGATAGTTACAGGAGTCCTTGATGAAATTGAAGAAATGAGTAGAGTCGAAGTGGGCGATGATCCCCCTGATGCCACTCCCTTCGCTCCAGAAAGAAATGACACAGATCCTCGAATTTTCGTATGCAATAAGGCTCTAGAACAGGAAGTTAAGGGGTATACCTTTTACCTCTCAATCGCAGCTAGAGCTAAGTCTGAACTTGTAAGTCGAGTATTCGAGTATCTTGCATTTATCAAATCTGAACAAATTGAGCGGATTCGTAAGGTCTGTGTAACTTTCTAGATCTAGGTATCTATGATAGAAAGTTCTTTTTGAAACAACGTGCATATTTTCCTTGCGATGACAGAGAGGAGTTCAGTCCAGAGTATGCTGAAGCTTGCGCTAACAGCATCAGCTAATCACTACGATTTCTATCTAAAAGCCGCTAACGCTGTAACAACCCCTCAAGTCAAGGCGTTACTCATGGTTCTTGCTGAAACTGAAGGAGACCTCATGGATAGAATACGCCTCATGATGACCACTGGGATTCTCAATCAGATCGAAGAGGTGGCTAGTTCATCATTCTTGACCAAAGAACCTGACGCAACACCTTTTGGAATGGATAGAACTCCTTTTGCAGTATCCAATCCCGATACGGATCCACGTCTTTTTGTGTGTAATCGAGCATTGGAGATGGAATTCAAAGGTTTCAGTTTCTTTAACTCGATTTCCTCTAGAGCCCAATCTGAACTGATAAAACGTCTGTACGAGTACTTTGCACATATCAAAGCTGAACAGATAGAGAAGATACGCAAAGTGTGCGAAACTTTCTGATAATGCATTTTCCTCTAAATTCTATTCATTTGTAAAAGTTTGAACACGTGTTCTAACAATTTAATATAGACATATATCTAATAAAATAAAAAAATAGATATATTTATAAGTAATTTATATACTACACACAGTAGTGGCCGGGAGGCCGCGAACAGTGGAAACCCCGAAAATCTCCATAGGAAACCATGGGGGTAGTGGGTTCCCCAACAGCGAGATGGAAATAATGATTAACGAACAGAATGTGTCCATTCCTCCAGTCAGACTTGACAGCTTTGCTGACTTCAAGAATATGGCAAGTGAGGCAGCTGTGGTGGTCTACAGCCCTCAATACTATCAGGGACCCTTTACAGACGAACCGAAACAACTATGCAGGCTCACTCTGACTGCAGTAGGAGTTAGGAGAAACAATGTACCATTGACCTTCAAGTATGTCATTGATGATGTACGAGATATTGACAGAGTTGCATCAGAGATACTTTTGGAGCTAGAGAATCAAGGAAACCTTGTTCGAGGATCTGTTGAAAGTTCCCAATCCTTGGGCGAACTTCTAGCTACCTGGCCTTGATGATTTTTCACTACTCACCAAATTGACGCCGACCACTCAGAAAAAAAAAACCCATCTCGCATCTACCGATACTGCTTTTTGGATATGTGTCAAGTCCATATTGAGAACAGTGAACGAACCAGAACCAGCTGAAAAAATTGTCCCTCGCATTCTTGAGCAGTACTCAGAACGTCCCCGTGGTTGGCGAATCATGAACACACCGAGAGGAGAAGTCCTTGTGCTTAGTTCTGATTCTGCATTTCAGTTGAAATTGATCCCTCTTAATCCCCGGGAGTTCACTGGGGCTGGAGTTGAACTTCCAGAATCCAATGATATTGTTGATTCAATTCGAACTTCTCCAGAGTTTGGCCTTCGTCCTCTCAGTGAAGCTGATCTTCAGGGGATTGCCACTTCTATGAGCGGAGAGCAAGGTGCTCGAGAGGCGATTGGTGAAATTATGAGTAGGACTCCACTCAGTCTTGAGGACCTATCCTCCAACCAGAGTTCTCATATTCTACAGGGTCCTGTTTTGACTCGACCAGACTTGGGGTCTCTGAGTCCAGAGATTCTGAAGATGCAAATGTCTCTTGATAGGAGTGCACAGAGGACATTCAGAAAACGATATCCAATGAGGGCAGGAATGTACGGTTAGACTGGATTTTGTGCCTCTAGACTATCCTTCATTAGTCCGAATTTCTGATTTTATGGTTGAGCATCATGATTAGGAACCTGAT
>CAZMBV010000182.1:0-4802 GCA_964564335.1 uncultured archaeon | reverse complement strand
GATTCTCCAGTCACGATTCGCTCATCAACGATATTTACAGTGTCTACCTGATTTGTCAGGGGCATATCAATGAAAGTCGTTATACCGCCACCTGCAGCTGCACGAGATCCAGAAGAGACGCTCTCGTGTGATTGCATTGTTGGATCATCTATGTGAGCATGCGCGTCAATGAGCCCCGGCATCAGTATCTTGTTATCTGCATCAATGACGATTTCTGCATCCGGGAGATGTCCATCAGAGGCTATAACTGAGAATCGGCCATTAGAAACTCCAATTCCACCTCGGACTAGTCCAGATTCAAGAAGTAAACGGGCATTTTTAACTACAAGGTCGACTTTTCCACTATCTACTTGCTTCCTATGTTTTGACGTGACCGAGCTGCTCATCTCATCCACCACCCACTGGAGGGAATAGAGCTACAGCGTCATTGTCCACTAATTTGGTATCATAACCATTTAGAAGCTCGATGCGTTTTCCGTTGACCATACATGAGAAGAATTGTTTCAAATTTCCGGTACTTGGCTCAATAACAGTCTGTGTGAATCGGTCCCCAAATGTGACTTGAAGTGAATCTAACACTTCTCGAATAGTATTCGCTTCCATCTCGATATTCTTTACTCCAGTAGCTTCTCTAACAGTTGCAAAGAACTTCACTAAGACCCGAGCCAAATTTTCACACTCAATTATCTAAGTTACTATCTTTTGATTAAAACAGTTCGCTTGTGTTAGGAAAGTGTTTTTGGCATAGAAGTTAAAGGGGTATTGTGATTTGCAGTGTATCGCTTCATTGGTGACGATTTTGATGGATATTGTGGTTGTTGGACATCTCAGTAGAGACCTCATTATCACACCAGATACTAAACGAGAAGCACTGGGTGGTGGCACTGCATATGCGATGCTTGCTCCCGCACTTGATGCATTCGCTGCAGGGATTGTTTCCAAAGTAGGTGATGATTTTGAAGAGGGGTACTGTGATATCCTGAAATCATCAGGACTGGTTCTTGCAGGTCTCCAGAAAGCGGGTGCACAATCTACGAGATTTGTGAATAAGTATGATTCTGAGGGGAATCGAGTACAGATGGTAGAAAGTCTTGCAGCACAAATCACGCCACAAGATTTCCCAGACGATTATCTTGATTCGAGAATTATCCATTTCTCACCTCTAACTGCGAATGAACTTGACATCGGATGCATCAAACTAGCCAAATCTAATGCTCAAATAACCTCCCTTGATGTTCAAGGATATGTACGTTTAATCGACAACAGTGGAAGGGTTATTCCGAGAGATTGGATTGAACGTAAGGACATACTCAGTCTTGTTGACATCGTCAAGTTCAATGAATTAGAGTTGAAACAAACGAATGGGGGAGAATCAGAGTTATCCGCTGTTTCAGATATTCTTAATTTAGGTCCGAAGATTGTCCTGATTACTCGTGATAGAAGAGGGTCTACAATCTACACACGAAACGAACAGATTTCGATTCCGTGTGTTGATCCAAATGTACACATCGATTCTACGGGTTGTGGTGATGTCTATACAATTAGTTTTCTTCTTGAATATATGCGAACGTCTAACCTGAAACAGTCGGGCCTTTTTGCCGCTACATGTTCTTCATTTAATGTAGAAACAATTGGACCTTACAAATTCCCTTCACGATTAGATGTTGAAAGAAGGATGATTAGATACTTGTAGATATAGAGAAGCCTTTTACTGGAGAACATATCATCCAAAATTAAGGCGAATCTGATGCATGATGACCTCGATCCACTCATGGAGCAATATGAAATTGATGCACTACTAGCATATGGTAGTTCTTTCGAAAACCCGAACATCTACTGGTTGACAGGTTTCCTATCTCCAGACGATATAATCTATCTAAAGAATAAAGGAGAAGAGCCTCTAGTTGCCTCTGCATTCCTCGCCATTGAACGGGTTAAGAAAGAGAGTTTCATCAAGAAGACTCATGACCTTTCTGAGATCTATATCCAACTCCTGAAGCAGAATAAGAAGATCCGAGATAATATGGATAGAGCCTATGATGACCTCTTGAAGAATCAATTCTCAGGAAAAGTTTTAGGTGTACCTGACGAATTTCCAGCAAGTTTCTTGGTTATGCTTCAAAAAATGGGCCACGAAATCAAAGTTGTTCGAGACCTTGTAACAGAGGCTCGCGCTACCAAGTCTGCTAAGGAAATCAAGATTATCAAAAAGGCAGGAGACGCTACCACTGACGCAATAGCTGAGATTATCGAGATAGTCAAGGATTGCGATATTGGCGCAAACAATGTTCTGATGCATAATAAAGAACCACTCACCGTTGGAAAAGTAAAAAATGCACTCGATCACTTTTTGTTAGATAAGAATGCTGAGTCTGCGGAAGACGCTATTCTTGCGGTTGGAGAGAAGGCTTTTGATTGGCATTATTTAGGTGTCCCAGAAGATAAACTCAAGAGCGAAGTTCCGATCATCCTGGATGTATTCCCTAGGTTGAAACAGGACCGCTACATTGCTGATGTTACCCGCACGTTTGTGAAGGGAGCTGTACCAAAACGAGTGCGTGAGATGTATGAAGCAGTAGAGGAGGCTGCTAATGCGACTGTTGATGCGTTGACTGATGGTGCAGTCATTGATGATGTCAATATGGCATGCTTCAAGACTCTCGAAAAGCACGGGTTTGATTCACGAAGACTCAATCCTGATGCGAAGAATGGAATGACTCACGGTCTTGGTCATGGAATTGGTCTAGATGTCCATGAACTACCAAGCACATATAGTCGTCAAGACCTGTACGCAGAAGGTAATGTAATGGCAATTGAACCAGGAGTCTATCTAGAGGGGATTGGTGGAGTCCGAATCGAGAACGACTATGCAGTAACAAAAGGAAAAGCAATACGCTTGACTACAGGAATTGATAATGTTCTGTATGTGTAACTAGCTAAACTTTTGTTCCATCAAGAGCGGCTTTTCGATATCTATATTCGCTTCCCATCGGAATCCCACAAAATACTGATATCTCAATGCTACTATATCCTTCGAAATTCTCACTCTATTGAAATGCACTAATAATGTTCCTCGCAAGTGTTTCGAATGCATCATTTACATTCTTATCGAGCCGGACTGAAGCTTCCATATGAGGAATTCCCATCTGATCAGCAACTCGTTGACCCTCTTCCAGAGAAACAACTCTCTCCATGATGAGGTCAGTCTTATTAGCAACAAGAATAGCAGTGTAGTCATCCAGATTACGATCAACCTCATTCTTCCATTCAATAACTTCGTTGAATGACTCCCATGATGTTACATCATACATGAAGATTACACCCTGAGCACCTAAATAGTAATTTGCACGAGTGCGTTCTAAAAAGTCCTGAGAACCCAAATCCCATATTTGCATGTTGACATTATCTTCTCCTACTTTCATCTTCTTGTAGGCAAATCCCACTCCAAGTGTAGGAGAGTAGTGTTCTCTAAATGCACCAGTAGAGAACCTAATGATTATACTTGTCTTTCCAACAGATGGGGCGCCAACTGTAACTATCTTCAATAGATATGTAGGACACATACATGGTCACCATAGGTACATACTTTCTTCATCTTCATTAGATAATAGTATTTCAGATGGAAGAACTTCATATCAGATCATCACTTCTTGTGGAAGTAAGATTGCACGTTGAGTTGCAAGTATTAGAAGGGTGAGTACTGCAGCGGGGCCTAGTTTCGAATATTCATACATTACTCGCTCGAATGTTTCAACATGGTCTTTTCCAACCCACTCTTCAGGTAATAGATCAATCAGAGGGGTTCCTGATGCGGACTGTATTTGAGTGATACTCTCGGATTTGTAAATTATGTGCCCCCGTGTCACAAGGATATATGCAAGTTCCTCCATAGCATTAGACCAGGTAATCTGGAGGTGACTGGTCTGTACGGGTCCCACATGAGGCTTTGTTGGAGTGCTAAGGATTTCAAGCCAATAGGCAAACTCCTCAAATCCTCTCAAATCTAATGTGGAGTATCGCTTAACAATTCTCTGTGCAAATACAGTGGTCAAGTTCTTGATATAGAGTTCAAGTTTGGAAGGATTCAGAACTTGTACAAATTGCGCAAGTATTTTCATCCATTCTCCATAGAGAACCATCAATCTTCGAGTTGCAATTCCTTCAAGAATTTTAAAATCAAAATCAACAGCCCATTTCTCGTTCTTGAGTTGTAATTGACTAAGCACTTCTGGTGCCTTAGTGTCTTTCAAAACAAGTTTCAATGCGGTAGTTGCCTCTGCTACGCTGTATGTACCTTCAGCTACGCGAAGAGCAAGCTCCAGAGCTTCTTTGACGAGAAGAATACGTCTCTTCTCAGGAGTCAACGCTTCTATCACACCTACCTCCATGAGGTAGTCTAATGCACGTAGTAATTCTCTCTCATCATGTCTTGCTCCAAGCTCAGCCAAGATTTCACGAACTGTCTTTCTTCCATCAATCAAGCCGGCTAGGTGAGGAATGACTCCTGCCATCCCCGGATGAAGATTCTGTAAATCCTTTGTTTCAGCTGAGGAGGCCTGTACATACCGAATGAATTGTGTTCCCGTTGTCATGAAATCATTGAAGGTAAACATATTTCGGAATCTCACAACTCTATGAGCCCAGAGCTTGGAGAGTTCCAGTGCTACTTCCCTTCTAGACAGGTTACTAACTTCAACAATCTCGATCACATTGCGAGAGCCATTGATATAATCTCGAAGTATACTCTCCACGGCCACTGGTCTATCAGGCTGGGTAGTATAGTATGGAACCCATGTATCAGA
>CAZMBV010000181.1:0-4808 GCA_964564335.1 uncultured archaeon | reverse complement strand
GCAACCCTACCAATTTGAAGACCAATATAGAGAATAGCAAGTGTCAGTGCTATCAAAGAAGCAGTCAATGAGTTGAAATCTATCATTGCCACAAAAACAAGCAATAGTAAGGCCATAATTAATGCTGCATTTGCAGCGTAGTTTATCTCTAATTTTTCAGAGGTATTTGAAGTATCATTCATCAACGAAATCCTCCATGCATGTTGAGATATGTGACGACCTTAGAAAAACTTCTCGGTCCCTGATGCAAAGATACTGGTCCTGTAACGAGGTATTATATGAGATTAGGATACTTTGAACATGAGGGGTCATCATGACTTCTGCTGATTCAGACAAGAATACTGGACTTTCTGAAGCTTCTCTCTTTGAAGCCATATCTCATGAAACAAGAATCAAAGCTCTATTTCTATTACGAGATGGTGGACTCAACTTTTCAGATTTAAAACGTGAGTTGGGAATATCAAGTAGTGGTAATCTTCAGCACCATATCAGTAAACTAAGAACACTAATTGAGGTGAATGGAGATGGTAAGTATTCCCTAACTGATAATGGAAAGGAAGCGCTCCTAGCTATTCAGTCCATACGAACCATGCAGGACAGGTTCAGAATTAATTTGAATCTGTTGATTGTGATTGCCACTCTAACCGTCTATGCTATACAAATGACTACACCGTTTTTAATGGGAACAGTGAATGTACTAACACCACTCAATGCACTTGTTATGTCGGTTGCACTTGGTGTGATCTACTATATGCTATGGTCCGTGGCTTTCAAAGTAATAATGGATAAGAAATCAGAATCTGCCACCTGGCTCAAGAAAGAGAAGAAATCTTTCTTTATGAAGGAATAACCTTCAAGCATCAAACCTTAAAATCACTATCCCGGAACGGAGTATTATAAGGAAAAATACCCAGGTCTATTTTGGTAGGCGACAATGACTCAGTCAGATGATGCAGAAAATGGAAATAATGAAGCTTCACTCTTTGAAGCAATCTCACATACAACAAGAATCAGAACTCTCTTCCTACTGAATGAAACCAGCTTAGGATTCTCTGAATTAAAACACAAGTTAGGAATCAAAAGTAGTGGAAACTTACAGCATCATCTGGGAAAACTGGGGATACTCATTGAATTGAATGAGGGCATATATTCTCTTTCGGATCATGGAAGAGAAGCAATCATGGCAATTGAAGCAGTTCGAAGAATGCAAAAGCGAAAACAATCAGATAGGGTCATCATTACAATGGTCTATGCATTCAGTTTCTATGTAGCGTTCATGAACGTGCCATTCTTGACGGGGACTGTAGATGCTAGTACTCCAGTAATGGCGCTTTTTATTGCAGTGTTTGTTAGCATCTTTCTCTATCTAGGATGGCCCTTTGTAATGTCACGTCAAGAGAGAAAACAAACTGAATCAAAATCATAATAGGGAAATGATTACCTATCTATGACGAATGTAATTCAATTGAAGATAGGAGTCCTTGAGCCATGCGATATAGTGGTAGAGTGACTAAACGAAAAGGAATAGTGGTTCTGGTAGTACTGATACTTCTTGGTTTTGGAATAATAGATTCAAGATTTCTTTGGATAGGATGGATTCCTGATACAGGAGGAATGTGTTTCGTAAGCCCAATCTATGATGCAAATTCTAATTCCACCTACTCAGCAATGTTTGCTGGAGTTAACTTCACATTCCTTTACTGGACGTATCCACCTAACATTACAGACATACCTTACAAGGCATATTTCGTAGTTACATTTGATGATGGTACTAAAGAAAACTTGAGTCTCTATGTGGGCGGATACACGGCAGTGATGCCATTCCAAGTACCTCATGGAGCCAAGACTAATCATTCTTTTCCAAGTGCAGGAGTAGTTACAGCTGATACCTCTGATCTCTGGAGTAGATGGCAGTATACAGTAAATATGTTTAGCTAAGAATTAGGAAGCGAGGATACCATCTACAGATGTTCAAATTCTATTTAGCAAGTCAGCTCATTTTAGTTACAATATAAAAAATGGACAACAAAAGATGGAAGTATCTCTCCGAAACTCCTCGGACAACTCTAGGTACTGCATGAACCGACTTTCACTATGCATACTTTGGACATTTGTACTTAAGGCATTACTCGATTGCATAACATTCGCTGCAAAAAGGAGCACAAGAGAGAACAAGATTATTGGTCTTAATACCTAAGGGTATAAATAATACCATCATTAAATGGAAAATCTAAGCGCTATAAATTCCTCAGAAGTTGATTCAACTGAAAATTGGCATGGTCACCAAACTAGGAGCGGCGGATGGTCTTTGTGTGCATGCACGCATTGTTCTAAAGGGCTTACTAGACAGAGGCCATGATGTTCATGTTTTCACCCAGTCAAAACACGTTGACTTTCTGCCCCCTGAACGTGTTCACAAGTTTCCTGCAGTCCAACTGAATCCGCATTTCTCACTTGATGCTATCAATGTGCCCAAAATGATTGTACGCGAGTGCTCTCGCAACAAGATTGAAATCTTGCATGTTCAGATGAATTCCGGAAGCACTGAGTTCCTACTGCCTCTTTTCAAAACAGCACTACCGCCGCTTGTTGTCACTTATCATCTAGCCTATTCCACGGCTGAATCAAGAATGAGGATTGTATTTGACATTGCGGGTAAGGCATCGTTGTTGGTAAGTAGAAGATATGACGGCATTATCCTCGTTCACCCATTTCAGAAGAAACTGTTTCTTGATAACGGCGTTCCGGAAGAAAAGCTCCATGTCATAGTGAATGGTGTCGACACTAATCTGTTCAAGCCAAGGGACCATGAGAAGGACAGTGACATCATGGATTTCATCTACGTGGGACGATTGAGCTATGACAAGGGTGTTCACATCATCATAAAGGCATTTTGGGAATACCACAAGGAGAACCCACAGACACGTCTAACGCTTCTGGGCAATGGAATGCTCAAGTCTATGATTCGGGATTTCGACGACAATGGGGCAATCCGTTGGTTTGGTGACGTTGAATATGACCTTGTACCTACATTCCTCCAAGAGGCTGATGCTTTCGTTGTACCTATGAGCATCGGACCTCTGACATCCTCGATGAGCGTCTTAGAAGCCATGAGTTCCGGTCTGCCGCTAATTACCACTGATGTTGCAGATGCAAATCGAATACTACGTCCAGATGAGGGTATCTTGGTCCCGCCTAACAGCGTTCACTCGGTTGTGGATGCAATGCGACTTCTGACCGAAGACCCGCAGATGAGAAGATCAATGGGTAAAGCGTGTAGGAGGAAGATTATACGCGAGCACTCATGGGACCAACAAATCGAGCTTACTGAAAAGGTATATACCACAGTAATAGGAAAACCTTTTCACTGAAGAAACCATCAAAATATTTGACGGACCAATCATGGAGCTTTTGTAGATTTGAGCCATTCGAAGTATATTCGCAGACCCTCACGAAGCTTCGTTCTTGGAGTATAATTCATTTTTTGTTTGGCTAATTCTATTGACGGTTCAAATTGCCTTATGTCTCCGGGTCTTTTGGGTGCGAACTCTATTTCAGTATGTACTCCAGAAACTTCCATCATCAGGTTTGCTAGTGATAGTATGTCTGTCTTTTCATCGGTAGCAATGTTATAAAAATCACACCAGCATTCTCTTTTAGTAGCTGCTAGAAGATTCGACCTGACCACATCAGACACATAGGTGAAGCATCTTTGTTGCTTTCCCGTCCATTCTACTCGCAATGGTTGGTCTGCGAGAAGTCTGTTGGCAAAAACCGGTATTACTCCTCCACCAGTGGCCTCATTACTAGACTGACGTGGTCCGTATACATTATAATATCTAAGAGCAACATAATCTACTGAGTAGAGATCCTTCCATATCCTCAAATACTCTTCAGCCGCTAGCTTTGAAACTCCATATGGCGATGATGGCATACGCGCATGTGATTCGGTCTGTGGAAAATCAAGGGGTTCGCCATAGACAGAGCCAGTCGAAGAATGGATGAGAACTTCAGTGCTATCATTTCTTCTCATGGCCTCAAGAAGATTCAGTAGTCCAAAGATAGTAACCGTAGCATCCTGTCTTGGATTTCTGATAGACAGTACAAGATTCTGTGCGGCTAAGTGAAACACAAACTCAGGTTCATGTTTCTTCATCAAACTATCTACTAGAACAGAATCGCTGACACTACCAACTTGAAGCGTAATCTGGTCCTTCACCGTAGTGAGGTTCTCATGGATACCACTGCTCATATCGTCAAGAACCAACACACGTGCACCTAATTGAACTAGCTTCTCGGTGAGATGAGAACCTACAAAGCCAGCACCGCCTGTAACCAGTATCCTTGCATCTTCAAAACGCTCGAATCCATGATTGCTGTTCTCACC
Organism: uncultured archaeon; assembly: GCA_964564335.1. GTDB lineage: Archaea > Asgardarchaeota > Thorarchaeia > Thorarchaeales > Thorarchaeaceae > SMTZ1-45. Next base: position 421 of record CAZMBV010000181.1, on the reverse strand, counting down.
AGTCTTCATCTAGACACCTTCATCTGCGATTTATTGTCCCATCCTAGACAGACTCCTAATAAGCATATTGAACAGAATTCATAGCAAAGCGTGTTATTGACCTCATAAATTTCCTAAGTTGTGAATGCAATTTCAGGTGCGACTGCTTTTGCATCTGATGAGCAAATACAGTCTGCAATATTATCAATATTCAATGTTGGTTATGGAACTGAGATTTTAAAGAGAATTCGAAGCGATTGGAATTTCTCTAAGAATCCAGATATTGCTGCTATACTCAATAGATTACAAGAATGATAGTGGAAAAATAGACAACAAAGGATGGAAGTACTCGTACGAAACCCTGACAACTCTAGGTACTGTGCGAATCACACTTTCAGTCTGCACGCCTCGGACATTAGTATCAGTGAGCTGAATACCTCGC
>CAZMBV010000180.1:0-4880 GCA_964564335.1 uncultured archaeon | reverse complement strand
TAGTATGGGACATATCCACCATTTTCAATTAGAATCTCATTAGGAACATCCTGCAACATGAGGAAGATTATTGTTGAAGCAACAGAGGGTTCATCAACTGCATTGACCCGGATTTGGTATTTATTGGTTAGAGGATCCGCGTCATCACCATTCAGTGTGATTTGATATACACCAGGGCTAATCTCTGTTAGATTACCGAAATCAGATGGATTCGGATAGTCGGTGTAATTCACAATAGCTCCAATAATAGGTGTGTTCACTCGTGACATATCAAAGAGCTCGATTGTCACATTGAAATCACGTGTCCAGTATGCAATAAGAGGGGTTTCCTCTGAACCATAATCAGTCTGAATCAGTATAGGAACACGAATTTGTAAGTTAACACCATCACTCTGTCTTTCGTGGTTAGCAAGTGTGAAATTAATAGATACAAAGTATCCTTGAGCTGGGACTGTTGTATCAAAGGTTATAGCGTATCTACCATTTCCAAGATACTCAACGGTAACTGTTCCAACCCAATCAGTGGTAACAGTAGCACCTGCAAGTCCGGTTGAACCTCTCTTGTAATCAAATAGGAAAGTCGAAGGTTCTGTCCAATCTACCACTTGGGAATTAGACCCAATTAATGCATGGTTTGTCAACGCCTCAGATATCATAATCATATCAGAGGTAACAAAACCAGCTTCATAGTTAGCGTGACTACAAGTAATCTTGAGTGTCCAATTACCAACATTCAGAAGGTTTCCAAGGAATTCGTAGGTAAGCGTACCACTAACTGAGGTAAGCACCTTGCTTACATTCAAATAAGAAAGACCAGTATCTGCATTGATCCATTCGAAGTGAACGCTTACACCTGTCAAATCAGTCGCAGTAATATTCCAAGCAATTTGATACTCGAAATCGATTGATTCTGTCCCAGTTGACCATGTGTAATTACTAATGGATGTAATTGCTATAATCATAGGTAGTGCATTAATGGTTGCACCAACCTGAATCGTTTGATTGATGTAATTGGCTTTCTGGAGTGTAATTGTAACTACATAAGTGCCAACGTTAATACCAGTTAGAGCATCTGCTGGAAGACTATAGGTTCCATTCAGATTATCAGTCAATGAACCCGAAGATTTGACCTGTGTACCAAATTTCACGGCATAGGTGTAGACATCCAGATTCTCTGCATACCCACCATTTGTCAAATCATTCATCCAGTATATATGTTGGTAATGAGTTCCAAAATATTCTACAATGTCAGCTGTTCCGACACCTTCTGATGTTTGAGCTGCCAACACTGTGAGGTAAATCGATATTGGAGCTGGTGCATCCTTAAGACTTGTATAAGCCTCAAATACAATCAGATATGCAGTTGAAGATACGTTTAGTCCCCAAAAGTCGATGTCAATTGTAACAGGGAAGTTAATGGTACCTGCGGAGTGATCAATCCATGTTGAAGATGCTTGGGTCCAAGTATCAGTACCCACAAGAGTGGTCCCATCATAGATTGAAAACTTTATCCAAGAAGTACCATCAAGTGAGATAACAGAAGTCGTATACGAGCCAGCAGAACCCGTTCGATCGAACCATCCAACGGTGAAGGTAGCATTCTGACCCCAGCGTTGGTTGACAAAGTAGGTGGTTGAATTCATTTCAGTATATGCACTACTATATTCTGGAACGCCAATGAGTATCTTGTTAATGTACCAATATTCATTATCACATTTAGCTAGTAACTCGGTCATTGTTCCATTGGATTGTAGTCCTGAAACAACGGTCAAGTTATACGAAACACTGTAAGGAGTGCTCATATTCGCATGAATATTCAAGAAAGTCACATGACCTGTGCTGTTCGTTGTTCCTTGAGCGACCAAACCAACGCCTCTCATTGTAACATTAACTTGGGCACCTTCCACATATGTAGTTGGACCTGTTTGAACGCGAATAACGAGTTTTGAGAGTGGCAGTTGAATTGTTTGAGCTGTGTAATTTTGAAGATCACTCAAGGTTACAGTATTATTTCGAGCTAGGGGTGTATTGGAATAATCATCTGCTTTGAAGACATCCACATCCCAAGTTCCATTCAAGACTCTGTAGAAGCTGTAATCACCATTAGCATTAGATAACTTAGTATGGGAATATGTGCCCATGTTCTCGATGTTTATTGTTGCTCCTTCTACATCCAACGCATCCCAAGATTCTGCATGAATATCTAAAGTAACCAGTGGAATATTCCAATTGTGACTGAAGCTACCTCCGGCAAATTCTCCTGAGGTGATAGTCCAACTAGCAAAGTTTGCTATGTCGGTGTAACCATAAGACCAACCGAGAGAACCAGCATACCGAGCAAAGACGTTATAATCATCCTGAGGCACACGATAGAAATGTGCAGTTCCTGTTGCATCAGTCTGCGCCTGTGCTACGTAATTGGTATCTGGTGAACCATCTGTGTCAAGTCTAATATTCGTATCCTCATTGTCATTGTCAATCATGGCATTGCCCATGAGGTCTTCATAGTAGATGTCGATACTAGCAAGTTTTAGTATGATGTTGACATTTGTAACAGATCCGTCAATTGTATGATTGGTAGAATCTGATACAAAAATATTAGCAAGATCAGTGCTAAGCCAGTCTGCCGCATCAATCTCTGTTGAGATTTTATATGTTTGATTATAGAGTCCTTCGAAAACGATTAAACCATTAGCATCAGATACACCAGAACGACCCAGACCATTGTCATCTAACCATGGGGAGTTATCGGTATTCAATAACTCAACGGATGCTCCTTGTATGGGAGTTCCATCTAGGTCTCTAACTGTTATATCAAATTCAAAGAGCTTTATTTCACCACTTGAAACAATAGCAAATCCTGCTTGGTCACCATCCTGATTATAGGAAGGAACCATCCAGCCATATCCTTGGTCACCGCTTGGAGCATATGGGCTTGAAGTTCCGAACTGCCCAGCAACTACAATACTGATTGTGCCATTAGCATGAAGGTCGTATAATGCCTGATTGGAAGAACTTGGCATGTAGAATCCGATGCCACCTGCAGCAATCTCAATGTTGGAGGTTCCGCTATAACTTGAAATGTCAATCGAAACATCAGCCCAAGCCATAATCATGATTTTTTGTGAACGACCAGCCCAAATTCTGTAATCTAAACCGAATCGGTCACCAGTCATTGTTGGTGCCCAATCGCCCTGATCTACTACTCCTGGTGAACCATAGATACCCTCAACGAAGAGTTTAGAGCCAGCAGGACCAAGAATTCGTAAGCAATCCTCAGGATTTGATATGCTAGCAGTTCCTGCAGGAATGCTGGCGGAACCGTTTACAGGGATATCAACAAGATTCGCACCTTTGACCCAGCCAGAACCTGTGTTTCGCCACCATTCAACAGTGACTGCAGTATTACCAATATTGGTAACTCTTGTCTTATCAAGTGAGTTTCCCATGTCAATGGTGTAGAATTCTTCACCGACGAGGTCACCATTTATTGATGAGAAATAACCGCCAATATCTCGAGCATAGGTACAGTCAGAGTCACCGGCTCTAACAGATACGGGTTTTGTAGAATTGGCCATCATATAGATAGTATATAGTACATCACGCTTTGCAATGTATTCTCCAGCTTGTAAGACAGCAGGCCATGAACTTACTGCGGTCCCATTATAGAAGCTCCATCCAGAGTCTAATACTTCTGCTGTAGTCCACACGTAAACCTCTGTATTGTCAGATTGAGATTGAATCCAATATTTACCTTCATTGCCACTCTCGAATCCTTCAACACCACCAAGAATGAACTTTGTGCCAACGCCATTTCCGATTTCATTGACACCAGGCCACCAGTCATTAACTGCTGAATTAGAACCCTTATCACCTTGACCCATTGAAACCGCCATTGGATAATTGGAGTACACTGTATAGTAACCCCAGAAATTGGTGTAATCTGTTGCACTTGGTTCATACCTTACATTTTCATATTTGGAGAGGGTTCCATTTGGAACACTAGAAGGAGTAACTGTTCCAGCCAACCATCGTGCGTCAACACTGCGTGGGTCATCCCATGATGAACCATCCCACATCTCAACAAGATACTGATTATTATCATAATACGATACTAAGTTGATGAGCGAGAATGTGTAGCTTCTATAGATGAAGGGATAGTAATCAGGATAGCTGACTGGACCCACATCTTCAGCAGCATAATAGATGTAAAAATCACCTTCAGTTGCACCTTTTGCTAAATCTAGTGTGAAAGATACACTAGTGGATTGGATGAAATCAGAACCGGGATAGTAGGTTGTATTCCATGTCTGGAACGGTGAAGAATCCCAATGGTCGCCGCCGGTTGAATTATAGTACATGACACGTATCGAGTCTTTGTAACAGTGAAGATCATCGAATGTCAAGTACAAATGAATTGGTGTATCCACACGACCGGATACATCAGGTTCTGAAATATTGTAATATCTTCGATAAAGGAAAGTGGAGTTCCACCATGATGCTTCATCTTGATTTCCAGAAACGAATCCTCCGTTTTGAATACCATATTGTGTATTAGTAGTCATTGAACCATCATTAGCAACAGGAATCAGGAACAATGCAGCAAATGCAATGAACATGAATAATTTGATTTGTTTCTTCATTTTACTCGACACCTGTTACTAATTCTGCGACTTGACTGGGATGAGATCTTTTGAGAACTTCCAAGTAATGTATGGCTTGCCTACTGACAAGTTCTTCATCATTATACAAGTCAACTGTCCTTTGAATCAACCACTCGGGATAAACTGTCGACACTTCTGGGTCACATTTCAAAATTAGGTATTGGCGACCTTCTTCATCGTTGATTCGCATAATGATATTTGCTTTCTCAAGGTTCG
>CAZMBV010000179.1:0-4885 GCA_964564335.1 uncultured archaeon | reverse complement strand
TTTCAGCTGCCTCAATGAGATAACGATTTTCAGAACGGTCAAGAAGATCTGCAAGAGCTCCAAGGTCACGAGCATATTTTTGAGACGTATGCCGAGCTTCCTGTGAGAAGGGATATTTCAATGGCTGAACAAAGCTAGACATTCTGAACGCTCCATACTATTCACTACCTATTGTAGGTAGGTTGATAATCATCCACATTACGATCATAGAACTTTTTTCCGCACACAGCACATTTGTACATCTGGATACCTCTACGCATTGCCCAATTATCCAAGATTCTATTCACTCTATTACTTTGACAGCTTGGACACTGCAATTCAGATTCATTATAAGCCCATGGGGACTTCTTCCGGTTTGAGGACATGCGATTTTCAAAACCTTTCAAATTTTATTTTCCTTTTCACTTCTTATGTTCAACTACAAAGATGCATATATCATTAAAGACTGACTGCTTCATTTTATTTTCTTCCTAGAATGAAATCTGCTCGAAGTAGGAGACTGATGAATTCATTGAGGCACTGTCGTTGAATTTCTGGGTCACTATATAGCTTCATCAATACTTTCTTCCGATCTTCACCAGAGTGCTTTGTGGCTTCATTGACCACCTTGTAGGCAGCATTTGGTCGTTCAACCCAGCGGCATAGTTCCTCTAATTCTTTACTAAGGAATAGGACAACTGGCGTCTTTCGCTTCCCATTGACCTTGAATTGCTGATGATAACGAGCATTGGCATCACTATCAAGAATCCGTAATTCGACCTTGGGAGCAGTAGCTTCCATCCTAGCTAGAATTGGTATAACACCTGATGAATCACTACACCGATCATTTCCAATCACAAGGATTCTTATTTCATTCTGAATCGTTCCAAGAGTTTCTAAATCGTTCTCAGTAAGTTGTAAATCATTGTATCGAGCCTTCATCAGCTCTACGTTTTCTCTTGCCTTCGTTAGGAATTTATTGTATTTAATTGCTAAATCCCACTCTACATTCTCTGCCATGTTGTTCAACTCATAATCGGTGAAAGAATTCTTTTGGGCGAACCCAACAGTACAATATTCACGTGAGAACGAATAAAAGGATTGTTCCATGCACTTTGAGTAGTTTCGGGTATCTGTTGGACTTTTATTTCTATAAAGTGGTATAGATACCTATCTAGGAAGTTTATCAATACATTGCTGGAAATAAAAGTGGAGCTTAATCAATGAAGAGAAGTGGTGTTGCAAATCTCAAGCTACATCCAGGCAAGGCACCACATTGGTTAGTCAAACGAATGATACCAATGGCAAGTGCGTTGTGCAAGGTTATTGTAGATGAGTATGGAACATCAGAGCTTCTCAGAAGACTAGCTGATCCAGTCTGGTTTCAGGCACTCTCTAATGTTCTAGGATATGACTGGGATAGCTCTGGCTCAACAACTGTTACCTGTGGTGTATTGAAGTCAGCTCTTGCATTTGAAACTCACAATATGGTGGGTATTGGTGGGAAAGGTATTGCTTCAAAGAAGGTACCAGAGCAACTCCGTGCGTTGGAGGACTATGGGCTTGATGGAGCAGAACTTGTTGATATTAGCAAAGCAGTTGCCAAAGTTGACAATGCCGGGGTACAAGATGGGTATCAGCTCTATCAACACTTGTTCTTTGTTGATGCTGAAGAGAACTGGACAGTGGTCCAACAGGGCATGGATTTCAAGAGCAATGATGCACGAAGATACCATTGGACAGCAGAAGAAACAAAGAATTTCATCGATGAACCACACTCAGGTTTGATCTCTGGTGAGATAAGGGAGACTGCTCTTGATATGACTTCCAAGCTATCAGATGAGTGTCGCAAGGTCAGTATGGACATCATCAAAGAAGATCCAGCTAGAGTGAGAAGATACTTTGAGGATATCAAGGCATATGGAGAATCGACTCTAATCCCATGGATGGAAGATGACCAAGGTGCAGTCATGCCGTCATACAAGGTCGTTCCTACCCGAATGAATTGGAATGCTGTTCGTGAGGCATATGAAACACCTCCTGATAATTATGAGAGAATGTTACTGACTGATGGATTTGGTCCTGCTACTATTAGAGGTCTCTCGCTCATTTCCGAGATGATATTTGGTACCGCTCCATCATGGTCAGATCCTGTTCGAATGTGTTTTGCGTTTGGAGGCAAGGATGGCGTTCCATTTCCAGTTCCCAGGAAGGACTATGACAAAGCAATCGAATTCATGGAACAAGCGATAAACGATGCGAAGATGGGAAGAAGAGAGAAGATACATGGTCTCGAACGATTACGAAAATTCGCTCCACCCGTACTCAGAGAAGATATGGTTTCAGTATAGATAGACCAAAGAACTCAATTCTACCTTTTACACAGTGAGAGTACTATGATTGAGATTGTTCGATACAATGATGACATAACTTGCATCAAGACTGCGACAGAACAAGATGGCCAAGCGATTATGTTTGTCTATTCGTACCTCGTCAAAGATGCCCTTTTTGATGCTGGATGCGGAAATGCAGTCACGGAGTTTGAAGAGTTTGTGAAAAAGAACAAAATCAGTCGGGTCTATATTTCTCACTCTCACGAAGACCATGTTGGGTGTCTACATCTCTTTGATGGAAATACAATGATCTATGCAAATGAGATGACTCAGAAGGATTTGAGAGACCCTCAACAGATTGGGGAATTCTTTGACTTCGTATGGGGTCAACCAAAACCAATTGCAGAAATAACCGTTTTACCAGATACTTTCTCGATTGGAGACCTTACCTTTGAGGTTGTACCCCTACCAGGACACGCACCAGATATGGTAGGTTTCTATGAATCTGAGAAACAGTGGTTCTTTTCATTTGATGCAGTACCATTGCCATCAAAGAAGAAAATAGCTATGCCTGAGGAGAACATTCCACTAATGGTTGCAACAATGGAGAAGATTCGAGACATGGATATCAAGATTCTATTCGATTCTCATAGGGGACCAATTGATAATCCGCGTGAACATATCCAGACTAGAATCGACTACATTAACATGATTGAAAAAAAAGCGCGTAGTCTACATGAAACAGGAAAATCCATCGAAGAGATTCAACAAGCACTTGGCCTCGATGGGCCTTGGTATTTAGAGATGACAAAGGACCGCTTTGGGATAGATTTCTTCATCAAATCAGTTCTCTTTGATAAGGCAGACCGATAAAGTGCTATAACTAATCATTCAATAGTTGAGAAACGAATATTCTACTATGACACCACTCATTGTCTTAGGAGTGCTAATCGTTCTATTTAGTCCGGTGGTTATCTTTTATCGTTCAATAATGGTGGATATAGTTGGCCAACTTGTACAATCAAGACCTGATGATTATTCAGGTTGGTGCTATTACGGTACTCTACTTGAAAGAAGTGGCCATTACATCGAAGCCTATGATGCGTTCAAAAAAGCAGTGACCCTTTCACCGAATTATTCGGAAGCATGGGAAAAGATGGGCGATGTACTGACAAAGTTAGGAGATAGCGCGGGTGCTGCAGAAGCGTATCAAAATAGCTATTCCTAGAATCTATCGCTTCCTCTTTCGTTTTTCATGACGACTTGAGAAAGTTTTGGTAAGCTTCTCTTGTTCACGAGCTGCCTTTGCTGCTTTCCTCATTTTATGACAATTAATTCGTGCTGCACGGCCTAGAACACTAACTCGTTCAGCTTCTTTCTTATCACCTATCTTCTTGTACAGCTTGCGAGCATTCTCCCAAGCTTCTTCTGCATTGCAAAAATCATCCAATCGAGCGTATGTTGTAGCCAAGGCGTCGAAGGCATCAGGGTCATTTCTTACCAAAGCAGTAAGGTCGGTCAAGACTTTACAAGCCTCTACCCAATTCTCTTGTTCCATCAATATCAGACCAAGATTGCGCATGGCTGTTGGGTATTTCTTTCTTCGAATGATTGCTCTTTTGAGATGTTTCACTGCATCGGACAACCTTCCCTCCTTGTAAGAAACCATACCTAATGTATTCTCAACACTAGCATCAGTTGGATCTAATTCAGAAGCTTTCTTCAGCGATTTCATAGCTGATTTGTGCTTCCCAGCTCGTAGATTCACATCACCGCGAATAAGCCATGCCTCTGGATTCTCAGGTTCTAATTTTGTTGCTGTTTCTGCAGATTTTAGTCCGTCATCAAATCGCCCTTCAAGAGCAAGTGCTATTGCCATCCGTATGTAGGCAGGAACTAAATCATCCTTTATCTTCAATGACTCTTCGTAGCTAGAGATAGCATTTTTTATGTCACCAAGTTCAAGTTGTAGGTCTCCAAGTCGGAGCCAGATACCCCATTCTTCATTGGAAATTTCGCTCATTTTCTTGTATATTTTAAGCTCCTGTTCCGTTTTCTTCAATGCTCTCAGAGCTAGCGCCTTATCTCTCAAAGTGTCAAGTTCATCAGGCTTAAGTTTCAAAGCTCTATCGAATGATTTGAGAGCTTCACGAGCTTTCTCAGGACCTAATGTAAGTAGAACTCGTCCCCTGTTAGAATGAGCTGTTGCAAGTCCAGAATCGAGCTGAATTGCTTGGTCAAGGCAACGAAGTGCTTCACCGTATTCCTTTCTCTGCGCATGGAAAACACCCTTGACATTCCATGCAGAAGCATCCTGCGGATTCTCACGTAAATAGGCCTCCACACTTGCTAAGGATTCTTCAGAATTCTCCATGGCTATTCAAGTTCACTCTGATATCAGCTACTCAAAAAAGTTGAGATGTCACCTTCGAAGGATACAAGTGTAGGAAAATATTACATTGACTCACCATGAAAGTCGAAGGAATCGAAGCAGTGATCTTTGATCTAGGGGGTACTCTATACGAACCCGCCTCAGACATATGCGGTCTAACCAAGCAATTTATGCTCGATGT
>CAZMBV010000178.1:0-4972 GCA_964564335.1 uncultured archaeon | reverse complement strand
AACCCCTCTCTCCTATTTGTATCAGGATCCTTCTCACCCATCTTCCACGTACCAGGTCCATAAAAATTGAAGGCTGGATGAACAATAGAAAAGACGAGGTATCCTCCTGTTTTCAGAACACGATTGTACTCCTTGAGAGCATCATCAAGACAGGGGATATTCAGTAATACGAGATTAGATAACACAATATCAAATGTTTGATTTGGAATTGACTCTATATGACAGACATCGCCTACTCTGTAGTCTACATCGAGACCTTCATTGTTTGCTATCGTTTCTGAAGTTTCAATCAAACTTGGAGATATATCAACGGCAACTACCTCTGCCCCTTTTTTTGTGTAGTATCGAGCTAAGTATCCCTCACCACAACCCGCATCTAGCAGATGTTTCCCCTTGACATCCCCTAGGAGTTCTTCAACGCAAGGATTGAGGATGTCCTTATGGTGAGGCGTTCCTGCTCCAGCCATGAGATTGGAAAATGCTTCTGCATTATCTTCCCACTGTTTCTGAATCCGGTCTGTCATATTGTATTGAAACGCGCAAGGTCTTCTGAATCTTTCGACCTCTTTTCTAGATTTTATCCCAAACTTTTCTGACACGCTTACTTGTTTCTTCAATCAGATCCTTCATAGATTCCTGAGGTGCTAAACCAAGTTCAACACCAGATTTCATGATTGAAATGTGAGCAACCTTAACCTTCCCGTCTTCTTCGTAGACAATGAAACTGCATGGAAAGATCGTGCCTAAGTCCTTTGAGATGTTAAGAGCTGTCATTGCCAAATCCGGATTGCAGACCATGATTGAGGTAAGTTTTGGATAATCTTCAATCCCTCGTTTCTGTTTAAGTATGTCATGAATTCCCTTGGTGAGTTGCAGTCCAAATCCTTCACTCACACAAGCATCTTCCACTCTCTTCACTGTTTCATCAAATGAATAGGCTGATTCCTTTCGCAAAACGTCGACCATACTCTATCAATGTTCACTATTGTTAAATTACTTTTTGTTGGCCCCTATTTTCCACCAATCAAAATAAGAATAGGTTCTAGACTGAGAGAATGTGGCGAATTTTAGTGGCAATAGACGATTCAGCATTGATTGACAATGAATCTGAGAGAAATCCCGCACATGTTTTTGGTGCAGCATCATTTCTGAACGATACAGGATCCGATATGATTGCACCCATTTGGCCAACCTTCCTCAAAGACCAGCTCGGACTAAGTGTTGGCCTAGTACAAATAGTCGATGGATTAGCTCTGATGATTACCTCTCTCTCCAAGCTTGGTGCAGGATACGCATCAGATAGGACTGGAAAGAGAAAGTCCTTCATCACTCTAGGGTATATGATGTCATCCATTGCTCGAATTGGTTTTGTGCTTGCAACCTTTGGATATCAGTTCTTTCAGATTGTATTATGGAAATCAATGGATAGACTCGGTAAGATACGTGGACCCCCTCGTGATGCAATTGTTGCGGGTCATGAAACAGAGAAGAAGCGAGGAAGTGCATTTGGTGTACTGAGAGCACTTGATACTGCAGGTGCTGTTCTTGGAACAACAATCACATTCCTGTTATTCGAATATATTGGATATACTGGAATTATCCTGTTGGCAGTTATACCGAGTCTTGGTTCCGTGGTAGTCGTTTCAGTTTTGGTAAAGGAAAAACGAGGAAAGGATGTCTTTAAAGGAGTCAGTTTTCGAGGTCTTGATAAAAATTTGAAAGTGTTTCTGCTTGCTTCTGTTCTATTTGCTCTTGCAACGTTTAGCTACTCACTATTGATTTTCCTTTCAGAAATTTATGGTTATTCAGTAGAAGAACAAACCCTTCTGTATCTCTTGTTTGTAATTGTGTATGCGGCAAGTGCATACCCTTTTGGAAGACTATCAGACAGAGTAGGTAGAAAGCCAGTCATGGCCGTAGCTTTTCTCTTTCTTATGGTGACATCTCTTTGGGCTAACTTCATCGTATTTGATATGTTAACAATTATTCCTCTCTTCATTTTCTTCGGTTTGATGAATGGAGCGTTAGATCCAGTTCAGACAAGTTTTGTATCTGACTTGGTTGAAGAAGAACGCAGAGCAAGTATCATTGGAGCTTTTCAGATGGCGGTTGGAATTTCTGCGCTTCCTGCAGGTATCATTATTGGCTATTTATGGGATTCAATCAATCCTCTTGCTGCTTTCCAATACTCTATTGTTCTCACATTCTTTGCATTGATGCTCCTATTACTCATAAGAACAAAGAAGACAGAATGAAGATGGTGGACCGGGGGGGATTCGAACCCCCGACCTTCTGATTGCGAACCAGACAATCTACCGGGCTAATCTACCGGCCCATTATCTACTCCAGCCTAATTCAAAGTTCTTATGAAGTTTACCGGATAGGAAACCAAAATCATTACTGTAATTCCTGCATTCTTTTTGCCCTAAAAATATACGATTTGCTCATTATATTAATTCCTGTTCAAAATATCCGCGGTTGTAATATCCTTTCACAGTCACAAATCATTTTATTCTTTTTTCAAAGATGACTATTTGGTGAATAATAATGCAAATACTTGACCCATTAGATCCTACTATGCTACTCATCTATGGACTGATAATTGCTGCAATCTTTTTACTTTATGTTGGAAGAGTTCGTCGATCATCTGGACTGAGAACCAACTATGATGATGTCGGTAGCATGGTGGGTGGTAGAATCGAAGAGATTACAACAGGGGCTGTTCAAGAATCTATGCCAGCTCATCTTGTGAGTATCGAAGAAGAGCGGGAAGAACACGAAGGAGAAGATTTGTAGGATATTTCTAATCCTACTAAATCTCAATCCCGAATGCTTCGGAGAATCGTTCAATCCTTACAAACTCTCTTAGAAACGCTCGTCCTTTTTCGGTGAGAAAGTATACTCTGTTATTACTCTCAGGGTCTTGTTCGATAACAAGTTCCTTCTCCAGCAGTTCATCTATGTATTGTTTCAATCTATCGTGGGATAGATTGGCAGCATAGAGAACTTTGGTTGGTCCCGCGCCTTCCTCTCCCTCACTCTGAATAGCACGCATCATATCAGCTAGGATGCGCATCTTTGAGCGATAGGCGCGTTTTCTACTCATCAGTCTCTGCCTGCCTGAATTAACATGACCAGCATTGACAAGAATCCTAGTAGCTGCGCTCCTTGACTCAATAGATAGAGTCCGGGAGACGTTTCGGCTCCAGCCATCAAGATATGGCTTAAAAGGAGTAAGAAGAATCCGACCAGAACATATCGCGCGAATTTACTACGTGTTGACATGTAATTTAATACTGCTTGAAGGACTACTACAACAAGAACCAGTATTGCAAGAACCTCAAGACTAGTATCAACAAGGAATGTTGCCATCAGCAACATACTGACATCAGTGTTATTTTGAAACTCTTGCTCAAAATGAGTTTTGGTAGGTCTTGTGGATATGACAAAGAGAATGTATGCCATAATCCTAGACATACCGTATGCAATCGTTACTATCGATATGATTAGATTGCTTCCGACTTCTCCATACTGAGTGATGAAGTACAAAGTACCAACAACTCTTCCGAACATACCAGCTGACAACACAAGAAATCCTGTAGATAGATCTGACAGTTTCTTCTGACCAGTAAGACGGTACGCCTTTGTAGCATAGTATGTTATCATCAAGGCGATTATTCCACTAATCGCTTCGAAGAGTAAGTCTAATCTGATTATTCCGAGTTCTGCTTGCATTTGGTGACGCCCATCCAATTCTTGTCAATTTAGGTCATATTAGTAATGGATGAATCATATAGCTTTTTGGCTGATTCTGTGATATAATGCAAAAACCACCATTTTTCGCGGAGAATTTTTCTAGATGAATCATCTAGTGCAATCGTTCATTCAGCCTTTATATTCAAAATTCATAGACTCATTCGTGCAAACTATGAAGCATGCCAAGAAATCATTGACAATTCTTTCCGCATTAGCCCTAATTTTCATTATTGCGTTCCCATTAACGACTACAACAGTGGACACAGCTTCAGTCCTTGAAAAAGAAGCTGCCGCCACTGCCAGTATTGGGGATACATTCAAGATACTGGCACGAGGTCGCGGTGGCTATACTCTTGAAAATATGGATGAATTCAATGCTGATTCCGTTACTCAAATGAGTCTCGAGTTCACAATCACACGACGAGGTGAACGTGGAGTCTTACTTGAGGTGCTCGATGGCCATTTCTCATTGAATGATACTCTTTTTCAATTTGATGGAGGTCTTGGTATTGCGGGTCGGCCTGTGGAAGAAAGATTCAACGGAACTATGGTATTCGGTTTTAGAATCAATGTCACCGGTCCTGATGGTGAGGTAGCTCAGCTCGAATTCCGTGGAATTGTCAAGCGCATCCAAGAACATGGACCCTTCCTTATCATGCGGGGAAGACTAGTTCTTGAAAATCAGGTCTTTGTGTTTAGACAAATAGGTCGAATTCACAGAATCTAAACTATGATGGAAGTAACCGACAACTGCAAGATGAGTAAACAGGTCTCACCTGTTTGCTTTGAAAGGCGGGTGCAACCCCGCCCTTCCATCGCCTTTTCCTCTATTCTTTGTTTTTCTCAAGTGTAGCTTCGATTTTATCCAATCTGTCCTTGAGGTCTCTATTCTCTTTCTGCAGTTCTTCGACGCTCTTTTTCAGTGAATCAATCTCCTTGGGTTGCTTCTTCTTACTGAGATTTCGTATCGCGACCCGTGCACCTCTAACTAGTCCACTCTCTGCAGCTGTTTCTGCTAGCTTAGATAATGCAGGAATCAATACTGCATCTTCGTACGATGAAGTAGCAATAATGGAATACTGTCGAACTCTGTACGAATTATCCCAAATAGAATTCTCTAAAATGGGACGAATTTCAGGATGATCATTTTTGTAACGTTTCCCAAGTTTAGCAAGGATTTCAGGAATATGTCGTCTAATCCAATCACTTGTTCCAA
>CAZMBV010000177.1:0-4982 GCA_964564335.1 uncultured archaeon | reverse complement strand
TATCGAATTGAAGAGAGAAAATCGTTCCAACAATCTCGTCATCAGCATATTTGTTGCTTACTTTAAATCTAATACCACAAAGAAAGGAGAGCCCTTTGATCAAAATAACACCTAATCCCTTTCCGGGCGCATCCTTACTCGAAAGTGAATTTGGGTCATTGAGGAACTTAAAGACATCATCTTGGAGCCCTCCAGAATCATCACATATTTCGAGTGTTATGAAATCATCCCCTTTCTGTGCTTGAACTAGCAGATGCTGACAACCATGTTTGAATGCGTTGTCAATGATATTCCAGAACAACTCTCGTACAATACTATTGGTTAGAACAGTCATATCTTCAGAGAATGTAATCGTGATAGCATCTTCTGTTAGATTATACTCCCTCGTCACACGTTGCTTGACGTCGTTCAATAGATCGTATATGTTAATGAGTTCTCGTTGGGCTTCAAGACGCGTCATCCCTGCAGAAATATTACGTATTTCTTCAACAAAGTCAGTCATGCTCTCAACAGCTTCAGATGATAGATCTAGCCAAAACTGCCTGTCATCGCTAGAAGTCTGCATCTGATGTATTGATTCAGCGAGGGTTGCTACATAATTTCGGATATCATGGTTCACGATGCTTGATATCAATTGGGCAATCGAATTCTGTACTTTGAGGTTCTCAGTAGTTTCCCTGATGAAGACATTCAACAATCCCGCTCCGGTCATAATGAGCCCTGTTGTCGTAAATATCAACTGAAAAGCAAGAGCGTCCACAAAGATATTGAGGGGGAAAAAAATCATGGTTGCACCCCAGGTAATCAAACCAATTGATAGAGTATAGTAATCAAAATCTTTTAGCAACGATTTTTTCCGTAATTGTATTGCAGAGGAAAAACAAGCATATGCAATAAGACATGCGCCAGGTGTAAATACAACTCCATAAGTAAGATTTACGATTATTCCAATGGGCACAAAGGAAAATCCGATAGTAAATACAATTGGATATAGGAGAACTTCTCTACTGCGATAGCGCCTTCGTTCATGCGTCCCATCCAGTAAAAGCAGTGCTGAGAGAAGAATTCCTCCTGCCGAAACAGCATCAATTAGTGATAGACCTTCAATTGAGGTTGATAATATTACCACTGTAGAAGATATTGTGAAAAGAATCCAAGCAGCAGACCACAGTTTGTACATAACACCTTTGGAGAACCTGATGAGTCCCACTCCAATGACACACAAGAAAGCTATCAAAACCTCAAGCAGGACAATTAGAACTTCAATGCCAATTACCAATTCCTGCATAAGATTTTCACTTCTCTGATTTTCGTACGATTTGTATGACGCTAGACTCCGAGATATAGCTCTATTAAGATAACAAATCTATGGTTAATAGTCTAGCTCGTCTTAGTCATCGATTCACTAGGAGGATTTCCATTGTTTGGAGAACCACTGAGATATCGTATCCACTGTAATCTTATAGGCACGAGAATCCGATAGATTATGGTCTGCACCTTCAACAACGACCAGGTCCTTTGGTTCTCCAGCCAGTTCATATAACCGCTTCACACCTGCTAACGGGATACCAGCGTCATCGGAGCCATGAACTATCATCAATGGGCGAGGGGATATCTTAGATATCTCGTTCATCGGGTTGTATACCTTAGCATCTTCAATCATTCGACGCAAGAACTCATCCTGATTCTTCGGATCCTCGATACCCCGAATCTGAGATGAATCATTCTCAGCGATGAACTTCATAGCGGGGTGAATCATTGGCGATTCAGAGAACCAGAGTGTGTCATAGACGGGGGCTCTCAGGCATAGCGCATCAATCCGTTTGTCTTCAGCCAATGTACAGACTGCGACCGCAGCACCCCAACTTGCCGCATAAATTCCAGACCAGGAATCCACTGTCAAGTCAAACTCTAACAAGTGAGTGATTGCAGCTTTCGCATCCTGAATCTGGCCACTAAGTGTGAATGTACCATCACTATCCCTGAATCCTCGGAAGTCAAAAGTGAGAACTGCAAATCCAGCCTTTGCAAGGTGTGTCGCAGCTCCGCTAGTCTGTTCCGGACTGCCCGGGAGACCATGATACTTGACAATTCCCGGGAAAGGACCTTCTCCAGGAGGTGTAACAAAATGCCCTCGGATTGTTTCACCCTCAGCAGTGAACTCTGTAGGGAGAATCTTTACATCTACCATACCATTATGCAGTTTCGCTGGGGGTATTTCAATATTCGCAGAGAAAGAATCTCAGAATAAACTGTCTAAACACTGAACCATATGTCGTAAGTTATCGATTGTATTGAGGAACACTACACGCACAAATTTATCGCTGATGAAGGAATCACAAGCACTTCCAGGTGATAATAGTATGTTGTGCTTCTCGAGAAGTTCAGAACATACTTTCCAATCATTCCACGGAGTTTCAATATACTGATAGGTAGCCCCACCGGCAATAACACTTGACAGATTGTCGGAATTTGAAATTGCTTCATTCAGTGCATCTCTGCGTTTCTGAATCTCATCGAACTGCTTCCGTCGATAATCCATACTCTCCCTAAGCAATCTGATTGCCTGCATTTGTGAGATTGGATTCACACCAAATCCAAGTTTGGAGATGTTCTTGATGTCCTCAATGAGAGGCCTACATTTCTCTTCAGGATCGCAGAGAATTGTATATCCTACACGTATCTCGGGTGCTCGCCAAACCTTACTGAACCCATGCATATAGATGACTGGAATATCCTTCGCTAGAGGTAAGAGGGATTTGAAGGAAACGAAACTCATCTCATCATATACTTCATCGGTGATGAGGATCTGGTCGAACTCACCTGCCAGATCAACTAGGGAGCGCCAAGCTTTCTCATCATGAACGTGGCCAGTGGGATTTGAGGGGCTCACAAAGAATAGCGCACCAGGTCTATTCATCTGCTCCAATTCCTTTCTTAGAAGCTCAAAATCAAGATCCCAGTTTAGTTCTGGTTTACATCTAACATACCATAGGTCGGTTGTCCGTCGGAAGTACTCGTATGTAGGAGAATAAAATGGACTCTCAATTCCTACCGACATACCCTTGAGTGCGATAGCTAGAATCGCAAAAGCACCCCCGCATCCATTTGAGAGCACAACATCAAAGTCTTCAGAAACCCCTGTATAGGACTTTGTTCTGTCTACAATTCCAGAGATTAGGTCTTCTTGGGATGATGGGTACCCAGCCTCTGTAAATCCTATCTCTGAGGGATTATACACATTCGGGTCGGGTTGAAAACCAAAACGAGGGGGGTCACACATTGATAGTTCGATAAGGTCAGGTTTCATACGACCCTTTGACATCAATTCGTTGAATCTAGTACTATATCCCAAATCCATTCTGAGTCCTCATGATTTAGGTGATTAAAGCAGTCTTATCCTTTCGGATTGCTAGTATTTTTACTAGAAACTGACTTCAGGATTTTCTCATATAGCCGACCGCAGCTACAACGACAATGAGTATAGTTGCAGAAATTCCAATGAGTGGTAAAAGAATCAATTATTTCACTCGGACTCAAGCGTATTTTCAAGCATCTCATGGTGCACGACTGTCGGAATCCACGGTCAGAGGGCTCTATAAAGAAGGCGGTCCTATTTCTAAACTAGGCTTGGATCCAAAAGCTATCGAGTGGAAAAAACGAAAAGACCCAAAGAAAGCACTTGATGAGCTGGAAAAGATTACTGAAAAAATCTCCAAACTTGAAACTATGCCTTTATTATAGTACTTCCATTCATCAAAGAGCAATCTATGGTTGGGATTACGGTCCCTCAGCTCGCTATAGCAGCAGATTGGAACCGAGCAATCTCTTGTGCGAATTCTGATCCTTTCCCAAGGATATCCATGGGATCTTTCACAATATACACGATTTTGTACACTACTCCATACATTACTTCAGACCCAAAGAGAACCTCAGGTTTGTCAATGAATTCATCCTTCCACTTCTCACAGATTTCATCGAGGTAGGCTTCAACCAAAGCAATGTCGTAATCTTTATGGACATTAAGATCGAAGGCGTATCGAAAGACCTCAGAACCTGTTGCAAGGCTACGAAGCCCATCAACAGCAGAACGTACTCGACCTGCTTTGGGAGTATCATTAGTGAATTCTTTTCCTCTCTGATACATGTAATCATCAATTCGGATTCTGTAATTAGTAACCTGTGAGTCAACAACCTTACCGTTGGGTACAAACTCTCTGGTATAGTCAGATTGAAGGAGTCGAGTGTAGTTAAGAGTTATCTCTGTGACGATTCCTTCGATATCACCAATCTTTACATAATCGCCAACTCTGAATGGACGAGCTCCAAGCACATAGAAGCCACTAACGATATTGGATAATGCTTTTGAGAATGCCAAACCAATAGCAGTACCAAACAAAGCACCACCAGTTATAATGGCAGTACTATCGATGAGAGTAGTTGCAGATAATAGAAAGGATAATGCTACCCCTAAGAATAGCAATCGTAACATCATTTTGACGCTACTTTTCGCCTCAGCAGGCATGCCGGCTTTTCTAAAAGATAACGTTACAGTTCGCATTACTATCAAGTAAACTATGTAGATAATTATCAGGATTGGAATAGTAGCAATGATTTGTGCAATGATTTGTGCAGAGTCACCCAATCCGAAGGGCTCTAATAACAATCGAATGAAAGCAACGAATGATGTGAAGATATCCTGCAACAGACAACACCAGACCAAATGGGCAGAAGGAGAGATAAAAAGGCATTGACATGTCTGTATTGAGTAAAACATCAATTTCTACGTTGATGAAAATAGTTATGAATCATGATTCCTATTTCTTGGACCGTTCAAGAAGCGTGGTAAACCATGAGCAAACATGGACATGAACATCTTGCAGGAGAAAAGCCGGGAAGCCATACGAATCAGATGATATTGATGATTGTGTTCTTTGTGGTCTGGGTTGTTGATTCATTTCTATTTCGATGGACTACATTCC
>CAZMBV010000176.1:0-4987 GCA_964564335.1 uncultured archaeon | reverse complement strand
TTGATGTTAGTATATCTCTAAATACAAGTGATGTCATGCTAAATCCCTGAAATGGATAGGTGAGAGAGGTTGGACCCCAGAGTAGTCAAACATGCGGAGATTCTTGTGAATTGGTCCACTCAGGTTCAGGAAGGCGAGATGGTTCTAATCATTGCCAATCCCGAAGCATACGACTTGGTAGTAGCGATTATTGGAGAGATTGCGAAGAAGAAAGCTAGTTATTTGGTCTTAATGGAAGGTGATGAAATTCTCCGTATCTATCTGGAGAACGCTGACAATCAGACACTATCACTCTTTCCAAGGCACTATAGATCAGCGCTTGAGGCGAGTGATGTCGTAATCTGGATACGTGCGCCTCGTGATATAGACGTTCTAGCTGATGCCAGCTCAGAGAAACTTGCTCTGCGAGCTAGAACGCGAGAACCATTGTTCGGTCTACATCTCAGTAAGAAATGGTGTGATACTTTACATCCATGCAATGCCTTAGCGGAACAGGCTAGAATGACACTTGACGAGTACAGGAATTTCGTATATGATGCCATCCTCATCGACTGGAAGAACCTCTCAGAGAAAATGTCAACCCTAAGAGATCAACTCAACATCTATTCAGACATTACTCTATTGGGTCCAGGTACTGATCTCTATGCTGAAACCACTGGACGAGTCTGGATGATTGAAGATGGAAAGCACAACATGCCTAGTGGTGAAGTGTATACATCTCCGGTCGAGGAATCTATTGAGGGAAAAATTTTCTTTGATGTTCCCTTCTTGTACCAGGGAAAAATGATTGAAGGTGTAAGACTGAGATTCGAAGACGGCTATGTCGCGGAGTATAGTGCTGACAAAGGAGAACAGACCCTCAAATCAATCCTTGAACTTGATGATGGTTCAAGCCGCCTGGGAGAGATAGCCATTGGGATGAATTTGGGAATCTCAAAATACACGAATAATATGCTCTTTGATGAAAAAATGAGTGACTCGATTCATTGTGCACTTGGAAAAGCACTGGAAGAATGCAATGGTGAAAATAAGAGTGCGATTCATGTGGATATGGTAAAGAGCATGCTAAAGGGAGAGATACTGGCTGGTGGTGTTTCAATTTACAAGGAAGGAAAATTCCTTGTTTAAGGCGAGTGAAATCATATTTGTTTATCTTGCCAGCAGGGTAGGAACTCAGGACCGAATATTTCGCGACCCATGACGATTCTCTACCTTTTTTTCCTTTTTACCTTATACCCCCTTCTATCATGCAGCTTGCCTGATCGTGTGCCTGATAATCTATATTCGTATTCAACTACTCGATTTTTATCTTTCTGTTTGAAACTTATGTCCTGGGATTTCACATGTAATTCTCATCAGGTAGTGCTAATTAATCAATCTGAGAAAAAGAAAAGGAGAATCAATCTCCTCTATCAAAATATTATCAGAGAAAATTAGTGTCCGTGAGTGGGGACACCGATAGCATCATCATTCTTCAGATAGTACTCAATCATATCAATGACTGATCCCCTTCCTACAGAACCTTCTGGCATATTCTCTACCATCTTGTTCCCCTTTTCAGTCAATGCAGTTGTCGTAACATTCCAAGTTATTCTGGTTGTTCCATCATCTTGTAACAACAAGTCAATCTTTGCATGAATGATCAAGTCATCTCGAAATCTTACGAACTCGATGAATTCATTCTCTTTGTATCCAGTAAAGGTCCAAACACCATCACCATTCGAGTTATTTTCATCTGTGCGCCAGACGCATTTGTCTTCCGCATATCCAGATTCAGTGAATATTAAGTCTGCATTCCAGCCTGGAATCCAATCGGCTTCCCGAGTTGGGCAGAGAAGTGGGAATATTTCTTCAGGGGTTGCTTCAAAATCACCAGTGAACTGGTAGTTCTTTCGTAGAAACTTCACCTTCTGTTTTCTGAATTTTTCGACAATTTTGTCAGATTTTGCAGTGTTCATTTCCTTCGCCTGTGTTTACTTTTTGAACACACAGACTACCAGACCTGGGTTTATAAGTGTTTACTTTATCAACACAGACAAGTCAATGTGCGATTGAGATCAAGACATCAAGAAACTCAGAAACTGTTTCTCTTTGATTCTTGGTCAGTTTACTGATGTATCCAATTACCCTTGTGTCAAGATTTGTCTGGATCAGCTGCATCAGTTTCTTTCCCTTTTCTGAAAACTCGATATGGAGTTCGTTCTTTCTCTTGGTGTTTCTCTCCTTGGTGATAATACCCTTTCTCTCCAAACTGGAAAGGGTTCGAGAGACCGCTCCCTTGGTGATTCCCATTGTTTCCGCTATCTCGGTGATGTTAGTTTGCTGAACATAGCGGAGGAACATCAATAGGTGTACCTCAGTAGATGTCAAGGCAAGTTCTCCATGAATCAGTGACCTCTTCTTATCAAGTGAAGAGATTCGAGTCAGTGTGGATAGGATCTTCTGCAATAGCTCATCATTCTCTATCATACATTGTGTTGACTTACTTAACACACAAAAGTGTTGACATTAGACTGGAGTTTTCAAACAATAGTGACACTATTCTCAAAGTGTAGTCTTATCCTATTAAGAAAGAGATATTGACCAAAGGCTACTGCATCTTGAATCATGTAGAGCCATGCATATGAAATATCATCTTGATAGGCGATGATGTTGGTTAATTGACAAAAATGTGACTATGTATCATTCAATCACGACAAGTAGCTTCTTCATAGAACCACTAGTCTGCTTTTTAACTAAGCTAACAAGCTGATTGAGTAGACCTTCTATCTCATCACTTTCAATGTCAACAATCTTTCCTTTACTATCTACAAAGTTTACATGAAGAGATGCATTTAGTTCATAGTGTGTTTCACCTTTGAATGAGAAGCTCTGTACAATACCCACCTCTTCGAATACAGTCATATTCTTTAATATCGTCGACTGACTTACACTAGGTAGCTTCTTTCTCACTTCATGATATACTTTGGAGAAGGAGGGATGGCATTTCCCTATCTCCTCTAGTGTGCTCAATAATTCAATCCTCTGAGGTGTAAGCCTGAGTCCTTTCTGTCTTAGTCGCTCGTTCACTAGAACTCCGTCTCCATTGGCATAATAAATATATCTAAGATAACTTTTATATGAAAGTTACTTTTATCTACAACTAAGGTGAAATTAGTATGAAAAAAGATAATCTTAAACACACAACAACAGACGCTGGAATTCCTGTATCCAGCGACGAGTTTTCACTCACTGTGGGCCCTGACGGTCCAATCTTGCTGCAGGATTCCTACCTCATCGAACAGATGGCAAACTTCAACCGGGAGCGGATTGCTGAGCGGCAACCTCACGCAAAGGGTTCAGGAGCCTTCGGTTACTTCGAAGTGACTAAAGATGTGAGCGCCTACACCAAGGCGGCGGTATTTCAACCAGGCACAAAAACTGATACTCTGGCCAGGTTCTCCACTGTGGCTGGCGAGCGCGGTAGCCCTGATACCTGGCGAGATGTGCGTGGTTTCGCAGTGCGATTCTATACTAGTGAGGGAAATTATGACATGGTGGGTAATAACACACCAGTGTTCTTTCTCCGCGATCCCATGAAGTTCCAGCACTTCATTCGCTCCCAGAAACGACGAGCGGATAACGGGCTTCGTGATAATGATATGCAATGGGACTTCTGGACCCTGTCGCCCGAGTCAGCGCATCAGGTCACGATATTGTTTAGTGATCGTGGGATTCCCAAGACTTGGCGGAACATGAACGGCTATTCCAGCCACACATACATGTGGGTCAACGCAAAAGGCGAGCGCTTCTGGGTGAAGTATCATTTCAAGACAGATCAAGGCATTGATTTCCTTACTCAGAAGGAGGCTGACCAGATCGCTGGTGAGGACGCTGACTACCACCGGCGCGACCTGTTCGAGGCAATCAAACGAAGTGATTATCCCAGCTGGACGCTGAAGGTGCAGATTATGCCCTTTAAAGAAGCCGAAAGATACCGATTCAATCCATTCGACCTGACAAAGGTGTGGCCACATGGTGACTACCCGCTTCATGAGGTCGGTCGACTTATACTCAATCGTAATCCAAGCGACTTTCACGCCGAAATCGAGCAGGCGGCGTTCGAACCGAACAATCTTGTGCCTGGCATCGGCCCCAGTCCCGACAAGATGCTACTTGCTCGTCTCTTCTCATATTCTGATGCTCATCGGGCTCGTTTAGGTGTCAACTACAGGCAGATCCCAGTTAACAGGCCAAAAAGCCCAGTGCATAGTTATAGCAAGGATGGTGCAATGCGGATTGACAATGTGTCTGACCCAGTGTACGCACCAAACTCGAAAGGAGGACCAAAGGCGGATGGAGAGCGCTATCCACAGGTCGAGATATGGAAAGCTAGTGGAGAGTTCGTCCGTGCTGCCTACACCCTACGAAAGGACGATGACGACTGGGGGCAAGCCGGTACGTTGGTGCGTAAAGTCATGAACGATGCAGCTCGTGACCGACTGGTATCCAACGTCGTCGGAGCCCTCAATAATGGCGTATCTGAACCCGTACTACAACATGCAGTCGAGTACTGGCGCAGCATAGACAAAGAGATTGGTGACCGCATCGCCAAAGGCGTATCCGGTGACTAATCTCAGCAGCATCCTCTATACAATGCTTCGTTCATTGAATTCCAAAGCGTGTGTTCGACTCAGATATCAATTGAAGGACAATTGTAGATTGCTTAAGATAAGAGAAACAAGCTTTTTCCATGACGGCTCTTAGGATTATAGATATGTGCTCTTCACAACTCCCACCATGATATCAATGACTACAACCACATCTACAGCAACAACAACTCCCATTACCCCAATAACAACAATGACAAGTACTGTCACCCATCAACGTCTACAACGTCCTTTACACACACAACATCTGTTTCTCTTGCCTGTACGGCAGATACTTAGGTCCGAATATTTCCCGAGCCATGACGATTCAATATGTCGCCCACAAAAGACCGATCAGT
>CAZMBV010000175.1:0-5013 GCA_964564335.1 uncultured archaeon | reverse complement strand
TTTATTACACCACGGACCCCGTTTGTACCAAACTTTATGGACAAGATATTATCACTAAAGTCTATACAGGTAGGCAATGACTTAAGATTTATCATAGCGATGTCTCTATCAAAGTTCAAGGAAAGGAGGTTGGACCTCTGGTACACTTGAGCTCAGCAATATGATCAGTCAATGATATAACAATAGAATTTTCAGATTGACTCTTTTCGATTTTATGGATGATCTCAAGAGCTTGTGGACAAACTTCGGTTTAGACAGGGATCTGGGGCTTAGGAGATATGCAAACAGTCCGCTAGGCAGCGGCGCACGCACGCATTACAATTAATGCATACTTCCGGAAATAAAAGGTCCGCCTTATGATCAGCATCATTAAAAGCGTACACACCACGTGGGCAGACTTCTATGCATAGACGGCACCCTATACACTCCTCCCGCTCAATCTGGATAGTACCATAGGGGTTTAGAGCATATTCCCCAAATAGGAATTTCATTTTATTCTTACCTTTCTGCCAAGTCTTTTCGCCTAATTCACTCTTGTAAATTGGGGTCAACCCATAGAAATCCTCACTCATAATGAGAGCCGCGAGAAGTGACACAATGCTATCCCAAATCCAATAGAACCCATTGAAGAGCAGAATCCAATCAAAGAGAGCGATAACAACAAGTGCTACTACCTCAAACCAAGCTACTTTCCGCTTCCCCGAACCTCCGTGAAAACTCGGCAATATGGAAAGCGACCCATAGACAATCCACGCCAGAATTACAATCGTATGCAAGTATAACCAAATATCCAGTACGGGAAGGAAGATTGTCAGGATACCATATATTATGGATATGAGTAATGCTATGAGAGTGAAGTACAGATTTCCCATTTCCAAACGGGCGGATAAGGGAAAGACAACTGTACTCTGATCAGATGTCTTTTCCATCCCTTGAGTAAGGAACGCAGGAATGTCCTTCGCATAAACCGGACCAAACTTAGCAGTCCACCCAGTCCTCTGCTTCAAAGCCCCAGGATCGATTCCAGTAGCGCTTAACTGGGGGAGGATAAGCGTGTGGTGGTCTACGAGATCTCCGATTTTACTAGTCTTCAATATAGCTACAACTGAGTCTGTATTGAAATCGTCTCCACTTGCTCCACACCACACGTTGATTCCTTTGGAGGGAGCGATGAGGAGATAGCAATCTAAACCACGAATTTCTTTCAACACACGGTCCACCGTGAGGTTAAAGTTGCATGTCAGAAGGACAGGACTGTTCCGATCGGGCGTTCCCACAGGGATTAGAGTAGGTTCCACCGGAAATCCGATCCAGCGGAAGAAATACCCACCAACTAATCTTAATCGTTCCTTGAAACTCATGGTTCAAGCATCACCGTAGATCTTTGTCTTTCGCAAGCGGAGTAGTAGAAGGGAATCGAAGAAATAAAAACGCTCCTCCAATATCTGAAATCCGTGTTTTTTTACCAAATCCGCTACGTTGGATAGCGGGTGTGTGGTAATTTGTGTTTTGAAATAAGTCGCAATCGCAAGGGGAATCCGGACTATGTAATAGGCAATCCTCTTCCAAAGACCGCGAGGACGTACCTCGTCCACCAAGATGAATTCACCTCCATCCTCAAGCAATCGCGTGATCTGATATAGGCAAAATTCTTGTTCTTGGTGATATAACTCGGAAAAGACGAGCATCGCAGTAATTTTGTTGAAACTATCATCTGGAAACTCCTTATCCAACTCCACAATAGGCAGGTGGATTAGTGTCACTCTATCAATCAATCCTTCTGCTGTAAGATTGGAGTGCGCGACCGCTAGCATTTTCTCTGAATTGTCAATTCCTGTGACCATAGCACCTTTATTTGCGGCAGCAAGAGCAAACGTCCCAGTCCCCACCCCAATATCAAGAAGTCGGTCCCCGGGCTGCACAAGATTTTCAGCAACGTATTGTTTAATCATGGCAAGACGCCCACGAGTCAGGGTATGCATACCAGCATCGTATTTCTCAGCCTTACGCTCTAAGGCTTTCATGTACACGGATGTCAATTGATACACTCTACTTTAGAATCTTTCATAACAATGTGGCTAATTTTGAAATATAAGTGAGATGAATTCTATTCTAGCTAGGCGCGTTACTCTTCATTGTCCGAAGACTCACCGTTACCAACCAGGTGGTTGTATACATTAGTTCTCCAATTACTCAGACAATTTCCTGCATAGAAAGGGAACATAGACTCTGAGAAAACAGGTGCTGTTCTCAGTCGTTGTCAGATTTCATTTATTGATTGAATATAGAATCTGATGAGTCCTTTGAAAGAGGATAGAGCAATAATTACTCTTTTCAGTAGCAATGAGGCGCATATATGCTAACAATTAAGTTGGTTGGCATCGTAAAGATGAATTAGCAAATGAGCTAGAATATATTGTTCTAGAGGCGAACACAAGTGACTGAAACAACTACCGGAGAAATCACATTCTCACATCTTGGGAACAATCCAGCAACAGGAGAGAAATATGGTCTTGTTACAATAAAAGTATCAGACGACAAAATAATCGATTTTAAAATCGATGACTCAACAAAATATGATGAGTTGAAGATTGGAGCGGTTGTCGCTGTTACCTTTCATGAAAGCGAAGAAGCTGATCATCCCATCGCTACAAAGGTATTGTATGTTAATAACCAATCATAGAAGTCAGTAGAAGCAAGAAGGCCGTCTGAGTCTAAGCCTCGATAGAGGTTCAATTGTTCTCGTCCGGGAACACGTTCTTTTTCGTGATCAGTACCATCGAACAGGCAGAAAATCACTCTATGTTACCGTTCGTCATTCCGCCTCAGTGTCGTCTTAATCGCTCGGCCAACTTTCGAATGTGTTTGTGGCTCTACTCGACACATCAAGCCCAGACGCTATCGAGAGTATGCTCCTCAGACGGCTAAGTACATAATAGTAAAATTTGGTATTAAGGATTTCTTTGCATCTAATCTGTTTCCAGTTCACAACGAATTAGAAACAAATCAAGAAAGCAGATAGCTTATCAAAGAGTTCAGTGCTGTTGACTTTCCATGCGTTTCTGCAATTCGTATGTAATTAATCTTTCGGGAATTATAATGTCAATATAGTTTATTTGGGGATTATTAGAGCTAATTTTCATTAATAGGGTAATATAATACCTCTTTATACCCCGACATTTATATAACAAATCTTCCATAGCCTATTGAAGGGTCGCCAAGAAATATGAACTCTTTAAATGCAATAGTAGAGCAATGTCAAATGATTGGAAAATGAGACCCTGATAGTATTGTATGTGATTTGAATGACTTCTGAAATTGAAAACGAAAGCAAAATAACTGAAGAGAATAATGTAACCAAGATTAAAGACCTTGTACCTAAAATGAGCAATATAGCGGCTACTTTCAAGGTCATCTCGATTGGAGAACCAAGAGAAGTTGCCTCTCGTCATACTTTTGAACTTCATCGAGTTGCTGATGCAACTGTCGGAGATGAAACTGGAACTGTAAAAGTTCCACTTTGGAATGATAGTATAAATGAGATGAAGATTGGAAAGACCTACAAACTTGAGAACGGATTTACAGGTCTGTTTAGAGGCAATCTTCAACTTAAGATTGGAAAACAAAGTACAGTAACAGAAGCTGAAAGTGAAATAGAAACCGTGAACAACGAAGTAGATATGTCAGCTG
This sequence comes from uncultured archaeon, assembly GCA_964564335.1. Classification (GTDB taxonomy): domain Archaea; phylum Asgardarchaeota; class Thorarchaeia; order Thorarchaeales; family Thorarchaeaceae; genus SMTZ1-45. Next base: position 1,323 of record CAZMBV010000175.1, on the reverse strand, counting down.
AGAACCATCAACCTTCTAGAGATCGTGGATATTATCAACCACGTCGAAAATCACGAGGGTATGGTGGATATAGGCCATATAGCGGGAGAGACCGTGATAGATATTCTCGTCATGATAAATCAGGAAGACGTAGGTGGTAATGTTAGAAGATTGAACCCATGTAGTTCATCTTACTCTCTCAATAAACCCTAGTCTATACCTTGAAATAATTCATGAATGCGAAAAGCGGTCGAAAGGCACCAGCGCCACTTACTTCACTTCGAGTAACAATTAAGATGTGGGCTATGCGGTTCGATCAAGATTAGGCGGGCAATCAAATGATTTTCCAGCCATTTCCTGAGGGACTGAATTCCATTTGCGATTCACAAACTTTCTAAAGCAGAGTTATTTAGGGTGGTGTCCCATCAGGCATAGCTTTTGAGGCTGGTTTTCCACCGATACCCCAGTGAACTTTGGGTATCTCATGAATAATGACTTCAACTGCTCGTTCCGGAATTCCTAACTCGACAAATACCTTCGTAATCCCTGAGATGATTTGTTCAGCAGCTTCGTCTGATACACCTTTCCAAACCTTAACATCAACAGTTGGCATAGATTATCCTTGGATTTCAAACATTAATAGTTATCTCAAATTTCAAACGAGAATGAAATATAATAAAATAAAAATCAGTGTGGTGGAGTAAGGCGTATTTACTCCACCGTTATAGGTATATCTACCTTCTAAGTTTTTGAGAGTTGGGAGATCTTCTCCGCATATTCATCCATCAGTTTTTTGGCTTCTGATGCCAGAGCTTCAGAGTAATTTTCCCTGAGCTTTCGCCGAAGTATATGATCTACCTTTCTCATTTTACGCCAACTGTCGACCAGCTCACGAGCCTCTTCAGGCATTGGTCCATCCCAATCTTCAAACTGAGGGCCAAAGAATCGGGCGCCTTTATCCTGCGCTCTTCGCTGTTCATCCTCTTCGAAGAACTTCTTTCCCTCTTCCGTTAATTCGTAACGGCGGACTCCAGCTTCAGAATCTGATAATTCTCGTGTATAGCCCGAATCTAGTAACCATGACAATAACGGATAGATAGATCCTGGACTTGGTTTCCATCTCCTACTTGTATCTTCTTCAATCTCTCTAATAATCTCGGCCCCAGACATAGGTTTGTCATTGAGCAATTTCAATACCCGAGATCTTAGGTAACCCTTTGGCACGGATGACGTCCGTCTACTCCAGTGCCGGTGCGATCTTTCTCTGCGCATTCTTTTCTTTACACTTCCTTGTTGTTTTCCTTGCGTGCGTATCACTATTGATATCGCTTGCGATATCACTGG
>CAZMBV010000174.1:0-5066 GCA_964564335.1 uncultured archaeon | reverse complement strand
TCAAACCCGTGAACGTGCAAGCGTTGAGAGTTCGATTCTCTTAGGAGGCCGCCATTATACCAGTTTCATTAATTCATCCCAGAGGAGCTGATGCACACCCGTAACCGGTATTTTTGTTTCGCTAGCTTTACGAAGAAAATCGCGTCGGATGATTGAAACCTCTCTATTCCCTCGGAGATCTGGATATTCCTGTAAAAATTTTGATACTGTCAATCGTGTAGCAGTATCTAACCGTCCGAATTCAATACTCGTGACCAATCGAGGTTTGGGTTCCCTAGCTGGCTCTAGCCCTTCAAGAATCTCGATGATTTCTGAAACTACACGATCAATTTCTTGTAGCTCCAAAGAAACTTCAAGATCAGAGGTGTCCCAAAGATAGCGATGTCCAGGATTGTCAAAACGTTCAAGAATATCTTTAATCACTTTATCAGGAATCCGGCTTTCTGAACGCGCCTTATTCCATCGCAAAGCAACTACGACAGGCGTTGCTACATGGACAATAGCAAATCCACATTTATTCTCAATAGCAATTTTGAACAACTCATGTCGCATACTTGTGTAATAGTTCGTATCATCATGGATAACGCTCTTACCTGCCGCTATAAGATCCTTGACTCTTTCTAATGCTTTCATGCGAACTGGTTTTTCCTTTTCTGGTTTCCAATCTGTGTAGTATTCATCATTACGCCATTCATCCGTTCTGACAATCTCTACTCTGTTGTTCAAAGCGTTCTGAATTGCGTCAGCTAGGGTTGATTTCCCTGATGCAGGAAGACCACAAAGAGCAAGAATAAACTGCTGCATAACAATCACCGTGGCAAGTGAATATTGAAGCAAATGAATATAGTGGATAAAAAAAGAAGAAGAAAGTAGTTGGGAAAATCCCAACTACTATGGTTTGATTGTAATTTTCAGGCTGTTTGCTAGATCCTTGTAACGGTTCCTAACAGTAACCTCAGTCACATTTGAAGCTTCAGCAATTTCTCTCTGAGTGCGTCTGTCATCTTCAATGATGCCTGCAATATAGAGAGCTGCCGCTGCAAGACCACCTGGGTCCTTACCTGCAGTAATTCCTTTCTCACGTGCTTCGTTGATGATACTCATCGCTGTGTGAACAGTTTTTCCATCTAGACCAAGATCTGCGGAAATACGAGGCATGAGGTCATTTGCTGAGGGGATTGGGACCTTTACATCAACGTTTCTCAGAATGAGCCGGACACACTGACCAAGTTCTTTTCTGTTGACTCGAGCTTCAGTCACTATCTCATCAAGTTGTCGGGGAATCTTGTGGATTCTGCAGGATAGATAGATTGTAGCAGCTACCATTCCTTCAATACTCCTTCCCCTGACAAGACGCTTATTGAGTGCTTTTCTGTAAACAAGAGCAGCGGTTTCTTTGGTTTCATGAGGGACACCTAGCTGAGAAGTCAGTCGGTCCATCTCACTCATAGCAATACTAAGATTCCTATGTTGTGAACTATGGACTAAAGTTCGAATCTGCCATTTCCTCATTCGGTAGATGGCTGCACGACTAGAAGCAGCAATTGCGCGACCGTTAGCATCACGATCACTCCAGCCAATAGTTGTTGCAAGACCCTTATCAGCCATGGTCAAAGTCATGGGAGAACCGGTCCGAGCCCTCGCGTTACGTTCTTCTGCAGTGAAAGCACGCCATTCGGGACCCGTGTCTAGATTTCGTTCATTAATTACGCAACCACACGAAGTGCAGATTGATTCACCACGAGCGTGATCTTGATAAAAATCACTGCCGCCACAAACAGAACAAATAGTGGAACCTTTTGCTGCTGTAGCACGTACTGGTCTTGCCATTTTTATTGTCACCTAAATTGTTTCTCTCTTGAAAGATAGCCGCAGAGGTACTTCATTTCGATGCACAAAATAGCAGCCCAAGAGAGACTCTTCCACAAGCGCTAGTCTATGTGTATATAAGTCTAAGCATGCGAGAGCTATTGCACCATCACTTTGTCGACTGAGCTTCCAAGAAAACTTGTTATCCTCATACATACGTATGAGTATTTTCCACTATTGAAGGTGAATTCTACCTATTACAACAGATGTATCCTCATTCAGACCCTGTAGAATTAATTGACGGAGATGTGAATTGAAATACTCGTCAAGTTCATCGATTGATCTCAGTGTGATTTTTAATTTTGTATCAGCATTTGAGTTTTCAATCTCGACTTTTGCGTTCCGTCCACTACGTCGAATAGTTTCAACGTGTTCAAGAGCACTACGGATTTCTTCCCATCCTTCTAGGTAATGACCATCCAGATTCTCAAATTGATGTAACACCACTGGTTTCCCACTCTTTTCTTTGAACTTGCTTTAGATTCAGAGAATAAATACTCGTACAAAAAGTAGGAACAAAGGGAGAGGATAACGCCTGAAAACGAAAGGATGTCTAGCTGTGTGGGGGCAGCTAGAACAAGGAGATGATCAGACGTTCATCCTCATTGATAATCTAGTGTCTATTCTAGACAAGCCATCTGTTTGATCGATGCCTCTGGGATTATGTGGATATTCTCGTAGTATTCATGGCCACCTTCAACGACTGTCCGTGACAATGCTATCTTCAGTAAGCCATTATTCTTCCCTAAAAGATACCCAGAAAGGTATTGTAGAGGGACTTGCTTTTCGTCTGCTTCTTCTTTGGTCATGGCACAACACTCGACTCCGGGACTCTCAAAGATGACTTCGATTGTGTTGTGTTCATCACAGGCAGCATGCCTTCGTAGTTCCTTAGTTCGCTCGTTAATTCTTTCTTTCCCACTCACAGTTTCTACGTTTCCACGGTCATAATGGAATGGGTCTCCTGTAAGTCGATGAATCGAAGGCGTCACGAAGAGAGTTTTCTCTGACAGTTCAGCAACATCTTCGCTTCCACCATCAACAAATCGTTTGTCATCGCTCTCTCCCACAAGATAGCGAATTCTGTAATATTTGGCATCTACGCTCTTCTTCTCGTCACCTTCTTTCATGGTGACCATTGTGTCATCCCACATCTCAACGGGTGTGAATGGATTCTTAGCTACTTCACTCATTAGTATTCACCTACAGATTATTATTAACTATAGTTTATGTACACAATAGTTAACTTATAAGGATTCTGTCATGTGAAAAAGTTGACTATATTGTGTTTTGGTGAGTGATTTGATAGAATATGTTATTGTAATTCTAGCGTCCACGTTGTTCGGTATCCAGCATAGTGGTGTGTCAGCATTATCAGTGAAGAGTAGAATTATTGATAGATGGGGAAGGGAAGGCTATTCAACAATTTTCACTGTCACTAGTATATTGACTCTAGCTGCAGCATTTCTTTCAATGAATTACTGGAACTGGCTTTATTTCATACGAGATCCAAATCTAATTCAACCATTCCTATTCATTCCAGGAATTTTAGTTATGCTAGCTGGGATAGTGATTGCTGCTAAAGCCTCGAAAGTAATTTCAGTGAGTACGGTAGCTGATATGAGGACCGATAGAAAGGCAGAGCTTATCACAGAAGGTCTCTATGCACGTATTAGGCATCCTCTCTATTTAGCAACGATTTTAGCATTTGGGGCAATAGCCCTAATCTATCCATTTCCCATAGTTTTCACGTTCGTTCTTTGTATGATTGTATATACAGCAATTGGCGCATATTTTGAGGAACGGAAACTTATGATACATTATGGAGAAGAATATCTAGAATACAAGAAGCATGCGGGATTCATCCTTCCTAAGATATCATCTTCTGAATCTTAGATAGATGTCTTGATCTCTTCACAGCATCAGTAGATATCTCATGCACTTCACCTTTTTCCACAACAAAATGCTTGGTAGTGATTTCCGGTGCAAAGTGGCGTTGCACATCATCAATGACATAGTGCAGCTGCACACAGTGGGGACTACCATCAATAGTAAGTGCGGTGAGTTCTGTGATTCCTGAGTACTTGACGATAGAGCCAATCTTAAACCCAGCCTGATTCATATGAGTCTCTTCTAGACACACATGAAGAACAGCTTGTCCCCCATCACGTTCTGCGAAATCCTTCACAATTTCCGGAAAGCGATCCATGCAACTCCCAACGAGTAAGATCTTTCCTTTGCGTCGGAGTCTTTTGTCTCCTACATTAATACGCATTAGATGCTGCATATTGTGGACATCTTGACCCATTACTACCATTTCCTTCGTGTTGTAACTGTTTCTTCGGTTTCCATCGGCTCTGGAGTACGAAAATCACTCAAAGGGGGTGCTACCCGAGCTACGATGTCACCTTCAAAAACATAATTCATACGGCTTAGGGAAACAATAACACCATCGATGTGCGAAATTACTTCAGTCTTGTCCTGCACAGTTCCAATAACATTGCCCCTTTGTACTGGTTCGCCCAAATTGATTCTGGGTACAAAAAAGCCCTCTGCTTCTACGTTGATGTGTTGCATGCGTCCGGTCATTGTAACAGAGGTTTCTATCTTCTCTCCTGAAATCATATCTTTGAGTCTCATGAAGTTGAGAATAGCTTCTCGAACTTCAACAGCAGCTTGTGAATCTACTTGATCCAAATCCCCTCTCATCTCTATCGATACAATGGGAATTCCCTCATGGGCAGCTTCAGTTGTTAGTGCTCCACGTTGACCAGAACATTGTACGACTAATGGTAGAGCTATTCGTGATGCAACATTTCTTACATGGATATACTCTCTATGCATTGCTACAACATGACTTACACAATTCTGCCGACCTGTTTTTAGATGGAGTATGTAATCAGCTTGTGATGCACGTCTCCAAATCTCCCAAGCTGTCCGTTCGGTTATCGTTCCATGTTCATCCCCAGGAAAGACTGAATCCAGGTCCTTGGAATCCATAGGTGAAACCTGAACACCAAGTCGGAAAGCAAGAGGATTTGCCACTGGAAGAATTGTTACAGACCCATCAATTCTATCAAGACTTTCAAGATGTTTCATGATTAAATAACTGGCATAAACATCAGTCGCAGAACCTCCTTCAGTGGCAGCTAGAATCAGAATATTGGGTCGTTCTTCACCAAATGAGTAGAATCCTA
>CAZMBV010000173.1:0-5077 GCA_964564335.1 uncultured archaeon | reverse complement strand
ACAATAATCTCGGTTTCAATTCCGTAATTGGCGTATATCTGTGCGGTACTCTCAATAACATCCATTCCAACTTGACCTATGTCATCTAATCTACCGATAAAAGGTGAAACGAAGGTTGCGCCTGCTTTGGCTGCGAGTAAGGCTTGGTTTGGACTAAAGACTAGAGTGACGTTTGTCTGTATTCCTTCCTCAGTACAGACTTTTACAGCTTTAAGACCCTCCCAAGTCATAGGAATCTTGATTGCTGCATTATCTATCCATCCGTTCAATTCACGGGCTTCTTTCAACATTCCTTCAGCATCTTCGCTGACAACTTCAAGACTGATTGGACCCTTGACAAAGGATGCTATCTCGTCAATGACATCTCTGAACTCACGACCTTCCTTTGCAACGAGTGATGGATTTGTTGTCACACCATCAACCATACCTCTCTCGTGCGCTTTTCTAATTGCATCGACATTTGCAGTATCTATGAAGAATTTCAATTGTACTTCTCTCCTATTAGAACCAAAATGTGGTTTACACTACTGTATCTAGAATTTTTCTTGATTTAAACGGTAGGGTAGGGTTGGACGAAAATTATTCCATTGCTTTCTTGAAGTCCCTAACTCGCTGTTCGATATCTGGAGCCTTGAAGACAGCTGAACCTGCGATGAAAAAGTCAGCACCAGCTCTTCGCAGTTCTCCGACATTATCTAAAGTGACACCGCCATCTACTGCAATTCTAACTCCAGGTTTTAGATCATCCAAGAGCTTTCGTAAATCTGTAATCTTCTTCATCGTTGCTGGAATGAAACTCTGTCCCCCGAAACCCGGGCATACGCTCATCAATAGAACTGAATCAATAAGGTCGATAACTCCTTCCACAGTGGTAACTGATGTTGCAGGATTGAGTGTGATTCCCGCTCTTGCACCATGATCTATAATCATCTGGACTGTACGGTAAACGTCATAGGATGCTTCTATATGGGGGTAGATGAGTTCGACACCTGCTTCAATGAATTTCGGGATATACTCTCTAGGTCTCGTGACCATGAGATGTGCATCCAGAGGAACATCTGTGATTGCCTTCATCTGCTTGGCAATCCAAGGTCCAAATGAGATATTCGGAACGAAATGCCCATCCATTATATCTAGATGGAAGTAATCAGCTCCACCTTTCTCGGCTGCTCTAATATCAGCTTCAAGATTCGTAAAGTCAGCCGCAAGTATGGATGGTGTAAGAAGAGGCTTCATCTTGTGCTCAAGTCGTAGTAGGTCGTAATTAATCTTCGCTCGTAGTGTTTGTTTTCCATTCTTCTTCTACTGCGGTGCAAATGCTGGTCTCATGAGGCGTATTCGTGTATTTTCAACAATCAGTGATGACTCACTCATAAATTTGTGAAAATCATCTTGACTCCATAAATCTGCAAATTTCTCTATTGATTCAAATAGGAAAAATATAACGTAGTGCCCTGTATTATCTGTCCACGAATGATAGTCTTTGATGAGTCCTTTTTTGAAAAATCCCTCAAAGGCTTTGGAACTTTCTTTCATTAGTTTAAGATAGGGTTCAAGATTGCCTTTTGGTGCATCAAACTCTCCTAAAAGAGATACATAATTGGGATTTGGGTCCATATAACCACCTCCGAATTGGTGGATTATAGATAAGGCAACAGGTTGTATTTATGTTTAATCATTTAATTATTCATTTTATTCAATCATATTGCTACTTTTTCTATAGTGCTGACTTTTCAATCCTTAAGCAGTTTTGGAACTTGAAATCGTGCAAGGAGTACCAATAACAGTAGAGCAATTCCTTGCGCTCCTATGCTAATGATATGTGATCCTGTTGCTATAATGACAAGTCCATAAGCAATCAAGGGAGCTATCCCTACTAAAGCTGCGACTGCTCCAGCAACAAATCCTATTGCTTGGTCATTTGTAACATTCACGGCAACTGCACGACCTCCACCTCTGATTTTGAAGACTGCTGCACCTACGGTCATTCCTAGAACATAACCACAGGGAATCTGAATGATAGGCATCAAGAGTATCCATGGAGAAATCGGATCATTGAGCAAGAAGACAATATCTAGTGCAATCATACTAAATGCATATGGCACCATCATGATGACAGTCTTGCTATTCAATATCAATTTCGAACTTACTGGAAGACCCTCGTGAATCGAAGCTCCCTGTGTGTCAAACATCAGCACGGAAACAAGTGAGATGCCTCCAAATAGATTCGCATACTCAATAGCTGTTAATGCAGTAATACTTCTCATTGCCCCTTCTCCCCAATACTGTATCATTGGGTAGAGCATTACTACTAGGAAGATTGGAACAGCAAATATGAATGCTGAACCAATGTTTCTTGTGGCGAGCTGGAGATCTTTACGAATCATTCCTCGAAGAGGAGTTGCAACCACTACCTCCACTTCTCTTAAGAGACCCTGACTGCTAGTTGAGATTCCTCCTAGAGTGATTTCACGTAAGGATTCTCCGCTGCGTCTGAAGGATACAAGTGCAATTGAAGCATAAAATAAAGTTCCCACAATTGATGCAAGGATTGTATATGGTTCAATAATTGACGAGAATGCTATTGACGCCGCAAGGAATCCGAAAGAGAACGGAAAGATTAATGCAAGAATCGTAAAAAATCCCTCTCCTGCGGATGATGAGAGCGAAATGATGAATCGTATCAAATCGGGAAGATAACTTCCAATGCTGTAGATACTAATCATACCGATGACTATTCCTAGAGAGGCTGCAATACGAATAAATGACGAGAACCTTGATTCGTCGGTCTGGTGAGTCTTCTTATGGAACCATTTAGACACATGAATCAGAGCTCCGATTGCAATTGATACAGTACTAGCACATGCAATTAGTGCAACAAGTGCTACAATTGGTCCAAGGAGGATTAAGCAGCCAATCGGAAATATCGTCATTGAAAGCACTACAGGTGCGATGAATATTCTGACAAAGGTCATGAAGTTGAGTTGTTCAAGCTCTGTTCTTGTCAATGGTAGTGAAGAAGGTAGGTCCATTGCTCCCGATGTGAAGAGGCCTGTTGTTGTTGTTAGGTTCAGGAAGAATACCACGACGAAGCTGAGAGTTAGATACACTGCAAATCCAACTGCTAACTTGGCATCTGGATTTCCTATGTCTGTATCAAAAACTGAGGCGACTAGAGCCAAGACTGCTAACATGATCAAAATCATAGATGAGAAGAAGATGCTAATTCTACTCTGTGACTTCAGTGCTTTGGAAATCTTCTCTGGATTTTCCTTCACGCGAGATAGATTTGATGGATTAGCTTCTAGGAATGACTGAAAGCGAACTTCCTGTGCAACAACTCCTGCAGCACGCCAGCTCTCAGATCTATTCAATCCGCCAATGCCTCCCTAAGAGCTGAAACTCCTTCAGCTACTTCTTCTTCTTGTTCGGTTAATTTCAAGAATATTGACTCTAAGTTCGCGCCTACACGTTCAGATTTACTTCGAAGTTCATCAAGGGTTCCTTCTGCAATCAATTTGCCTTCATCTATTATGCCCACACGATCACAGAGACCTTCAGCCACTTCCATAACATGGGTGCTAAGAAGAGCTGCACCACCATTCTCGACGTGTATCTTTACTATATCTTTCATGATCTTTGCGGCTCGAACATCCAGACTTGAGAAGGGTTCATCGAGTATCAGTAGTTTTGGTCTGTGAAGAAGAGCGGCAATGAGCATGGTTTTTTGCTTGTTCCCTTGACTCAAAGTTACTATCATGTTGTCATAATACTGCTCGAAGTCCAGAGCTTTCACAAATTCCTTCATACGCTTGGTGATGGATTCTGGTGGTAATCTCCGAATCGATGCGATGAAATTGAATAGTTCTCGCGGTGTGAGAGAATCATAGAGCTGCTGCTCCTCAGGAACATATCCAACGAGGTGTTTCACTTCAACTGGTTTTTCCTTTGAATTAACACCAAAGACCTTTGCACTTCCAGAATCGGGGTCTAAGAGACCCATGAGCATTTTGATGGTCGTTGTCTTTCCTGCTCCATTTGGGCCAAGAAGGGCATATATTTCTCCTTCGCGAACCTCTAGTGATACATCGTTAACTGCAACGAGGTCTCCAAAGGACTTCACAAGATTCTGAATTTCTACTGCTGTCATGATTGGTAAAACTCCCAAATATGTGTAAACGCTGACACAATGATGTGAAATGAACTCTGTCTTACTGAATATAATGTTTCAGAACTACGCCGTTCCGTTTAGGACACCTCCAATTCATCATCAGTAAAACCGTTATCTCTCAGTCGGACTCTTCGTTTCACAAAGGTCCAATAGCTATAGAAGAGAATCCATCCAATGGTTGGAATTGCAGCGAATATATAGAACTCGTATGCTGCGAAGAAGAAGTAGATGTTGAGGACAAGCATCATAAGTACGTTGATCATCCAAGATTTTCTCTGCCACCCATAGTTAGAAACAACGTGAACTGCGCGAAGAGCCCCATATCCACGGTGATTGAGAGTGTACAACCCATCGCTGTCAGTTGTGATAACTGACTCCATCTTCTTGAGATGAAAATCTAGTTGCCCTCCACTTTTAATTTTAAAATTCCTCTTGAGATCTGCAAACCGTATAGGTTTCTTTGCAAGTTCCTTTAGGATTGCGATTCTCATCGGATGCGAGATTGCTTCAAACACTTCATCAGTGGTCATTGTTCGTCACATCAAACATATCACGGAGTGATATAATCCTACGCTCCTTGACCATATGGTCAAGACTCATTGACTAGAAAAAATAAGCAAGAACTATATATTGTGTAGTGGATGCTTAAAAATATCGTTAGTGGTTGTATATTTCAAGGCTAGGAGGTGCACCTATGACCAGCAGATTCGTTGTTGAGGTAGATAAGATATCCAAGAATTTTGGACCGGTTCAAGCATTAGATGAACTTGAGCTCAAGATAGAACCTGGACTTTTTGGCATTATTGGACCTAATGGTGCAGGAAAAACAACTTTACTTCGTATACTACTTGGATTGATTCAACCCAGTTCAGGGTCTGCAAGAGTGCTAGATATGGATATCAGTCA
>CAZMBV010000172.1:0-5129 GCA_964564335.1 uncultured archaeon | reverse complement strand
GATCTGGACCAAGATGGTCTCAAAGAGATGATTGTGACAACTGATGTCATGGTATATGTCTTCGAAGACAAGGGTCTCTTCGGAGGAGATGAAATGCAATTTGTTTACTCATTCGACATCAGAGACTCTAGTTTCTTTGATGACCCGCTCTACTCTGGAATGAGAATAAGTGCTATTGCCGCAGGAAATGACCTTGACTATGACGGAAGGATGGAGCTTGTCCTTGCAGCAGGTGCCATTCTTTTCGTATTCAATGTTGACGAAGGAAGCTTTGACAACTTTGAGGACAACGGTCTTTTTACGACAAGCTATACCCTTCAAGGACGATACTTCCTGATTGGAAATCCCATGGCCAATCCCGACCTCAAATACGCACAGATCAATGCAATTGCAATTGGTGACACTGACAAGGACTCATACCGCGAGATCATCATCGGAGGTGTAAATGACACACGATATAGCCTTCAGGATGGTTTCTTGAATATCTACGAATCGCAGGGAGGAACCTTCTATCAAGTCTGGACTGCACCATCAGTACTGACACAATGGAATCCCGTGACAGCTCTTGCTATTGATGATCAAGACTATGATACGAATCTGGAAATCATAGTTGGTCATTCCAAGGGCTTTGATATGTGGGAGCATATTCCCGGAACTGATTCTGAATACATGAAGGTGGAGCATGTCACTGCATCACCGAACTATCCTATCATTGATACCAAATTTCTGGCACATCCCAGTGACACAGTCTATGATGTTTCAGACAGAGGCACAAGTGATCTTGTGAATGGAAAAGGTAGTTACAGTAACTACGTGATGCAGGTCTACACGAACAAGACACGATTGTGGTGGAAGACCTATGATAAGACTACTAATGAATGGGGTCCCAGTCAACAATTGTTCACAAGCGTATATACATCGTTCAGTCTTAAGGAGGAGGTCCAGCCATCTATCGCTACGATGCCAAATGGTGACATCTATGCAGCATGGAGGACTGAAAGCATCAGTGGTGAGGCAGGGCTCTGGTTAGCGAAGTTCAATATCATAACAGAGGTCTGGGGCGCACCGGTTGCAGTGTCAGGAGAGCTTCTGGATCTTACATTCTACTATCCAGAAGTTTTCGAGTACGATGACACCAATCTTGGAGTTCTCTTTACCTATAGTCTTGCTCCCGTTGCAAGTTATCTTGGGGTCTATCTGACAAGCAAAACACTCCCAGGTACTTACAGTGGAGGATTTCTCCTGTTTCAGGACTATGACTTCTTCTACATCCATTCATCAGCAATAACAAGACTACCTGACAATAGTTTTGTCATAGCCTTCGCAGCTCAGAACTTTGCAACTGGAAAACATGATTATGATATTTGGTCACTACATCTTAACTCAACCTTTAGTTTTGAGGATAGTGTAGCTCATCAAGCAACAACAGCATATGAGGATGAACTTTATCCTGATGTTGACTATCTCCGTTCCGAGGAAGGATCACTTGTGATAGTGTACGAAAACATTGCTAGTCCACTTGAGGATCGCATTGGTATTGTATCAAGTGTCAATGGTGGTCTTTCCTGGAAACGCTCTGACACGCTCAACGCACTTCCACCGAACGTAGTACGCGTCGAAGACCTTGCTCTGAATACTGTTTACTATACTATTGCCAACACAGTACTCCCAGCACCACAATCCATGGCTCCCACTATCGTTGGATTAGATGGGGAAGGTTTCATGTACGCTTTCGTATTCACTTGGGGACTCACCAAGTTCAGCCTTTTCGACTATCAATGGTGGTTTGGATATCCTCAATATGGTATCAATACTGAGTCTGACTGGACTGGCAACTCCATCCGGGCAGTGGTGGATCTTGCTACTTCGGATACTGATAATGATGGTAGACGTGAAGTCATAGCTGGCTTCGAGAATCAAGTTGGAGTCTATGAGCTAGGATCCTCTACGAATGGAACTGGGTTTATGGCATACAATGAAGCCTGGTTGTCCGCACCTTTCGAAAACAGTGTCACTGGCGTCACTGCATATGATACTAATGGGAACGGATTTGCTGAGATTGGCATCTCCACCGGTCGTGGTGATGTGTATCTCTTGGAGTTCAGTGACCCATCATCTGGTGCGACAGAACTAGTTTTCTCCCAAGAACGGTGGCAGACTGATCTAAACACCTACGGTTCTCTAATAAACTTGGATTCATTCGACATCGATGGAGACTCAAAAGATGAAATCATTGGCACAGGTTACAATGCAGGCATCGCCTATGGCATCGATGATGACGGTTCAATAATGTGGACTAATAACGATGCGGGAGCATTGTTTTTCGCTCAGAAACTGGTGGACATCAATGGTGATATGATTCCTGAGTTAATCGCAACAAGCTTTGATGGATATATCTACGCTTTCGATGCACTGACAGGCACTCAACTCTGGAATTATACGGATGGCACTATTTTCTACATGATTGCAGCTGGAGACCTAAATGGTGATGGACAGGTCGAGGTCGTAACCGGTAGCTCTTCTGGTAGCCTCTACATTCTTGATGCTGACGGTAACTTTCTCAATCAATATGCAGTATCTTCTAACGATGTCTTTGCGATAGCTATTGGGAACTTCACCCTGACCGACCAGCTTACGATAGTCTTTGGTGATGCTGCCGGTCGCCTGAAGATGGTCTACTCTGGCAATGGGACAATCTACTATGAGAGCCCATTGGGAACAATATCCTCAGTTCCTAGTGACATCGTTCTGTCAGACTTCAATGATGATAATGTTACAGACGTAATCTTCGGAAGCGATAGATTGCATATCCTTGATCCTACTACAGGCATCATCTATTACAACTCAACGGACTATGGAATTCCCTGGTGGCACATCTTTGTGGATGACTTTGATGGAGATGGTGTGAAGGAAGTTCTTTCACTAACTCTTACTAGTGGGCTCTATCTTGAAGAGATACTCTCCAGTACCACTCAGTGGCATTATGCACCAAGCCTTGGTCAGACTTGGGATGCCGCGATTGGTGATTTCGATAATTCAGGAACCCCAGATATTGCATTAGTGAGCGATTCTGGCGAAGTCATTGCTATTGATGGCAGAAGTGGCGCTGTAATCTATTTTGATGTGCTTGCACATTCAGCTAGGAGCGTGACTGCAGCTGATCTCGATGGAGATGGATTCTACAGTATTGTTGCTTGGTCAGCTTTCACAGGAAACTTGACCGCTATTGACCGACTTGATCCAGTGTACGTGGAAACACCCTCTCCCTATGTAATCCACACCGACTACCTTGAGGTTCAGACTGGTGATAAAAAGAACACGAACATGTGGTCTGTTGATCTTGGTGGAGATGGTCGTGGAGAGATTGTTCTGACAAACGACCACAATGAACTGCTCCTGTACAACGCTACAAACGGGCAGCTCATCTGGAATCAGACAATGCTCTGGAGAGTAGGGGATGTTCAGTTTGGTCAGTTTGATGGATTTGGTGATCTGGACCTTGCAGTTTGGGTGAAGAGTACAGGAGTATTCCTTCTCAAAGGTGAAACTGGAGAAGAGATGGGTATGATTCCTGAACCTGCAGGTTTCACTATCACTTCTATCGCAGCAGGAGAGTTTGTAACCACTCAATCAGGGGATGAGGTTGTTGCTCTCTTCCAAAGAGCAGTTCCCACAGAGGCTTATGTGGCATGGTTTGATGGTTCTGGATCAGAACTCTTCAAGGGGAACTTCAATGAAACGAATATTGGAAACCATCTGGCAGTCGGACACTATCTAGGGGGAACATGGCTTGATGTTGCTATTGGTGGTTATGGTGGAACAGTTTGGGTATATCGAGGTGCGACAGGTGAACTCGCATGGTCGTTAGGTTTAGGTCCCACGATTTATGATATTATTACCGGCAACTTCGATGGAGATAGCTATGAAGATATAGCTGTGCTAGATTCCTCTTCCGATGTTACAGTCATTAAATCCAACACGGGCCTACCAGCGTACCTTGTGCCCTTTGAAGCAGGGTTTGTTCGCGAAATTGGAGCTGCAGATCTCTATCTACATGACGGTATTGATGAGCTTGTGGTTAATGTCATTGACATTGGTGTCGTCGCCTATGATATCTCCGGCCTTCGCGTCTGGGAGTACGAAGCTCCCCTAATTCTTGGCCCTTACGATGCAACAATGACGTTTGGTGATTGGGGTGGTGATGGCGTAACGGATCTTGTCTATACTAACTACAACTACATCAATATAGTCAATGGCACGGATGGACGACTTCTCTGGCACTATGAGGGTACTGGAAGACTTTGGGGCTTATCCGTTGATAACTATGCGTTGCCTACGGGTCCTGAGGACATCGCTTATACTGGACTGTATAGCTTCCATATTGTATCAGGAAATCTGATACCCCCCATGGCGCCTGCAATACCTTCTAGTCCACCTCCACTTGTTGCTTCAGGAGCTGAGCTGACTTGGCTTAATTTGATTCCTTGGGCAATCAGCATTCTTGCTCTGGGAATCATCAGCACAATAATGTACAAGAAGAGAAAGTACCTGATATTTGGTAGAAGTGCAGTTAGAACGGTCAATTACTGAAGAAAATTGCACTTCTTCCACTCCGAGCAATTGGATATCCACATATATTGCACAGGTAATGGAGATTGGAGAAAGCTGAAGTTCTCTAGAGATCTCAGTCTTAGGTCCTACAAAACTTGATGCAACATCTTATCCTAGACTGGAATCCACTTTCGTACACTCTTCTTGTACTCTCGATACGCAGCTCCAAACCGCTCCTCAAGCAGGGTTTCCTCGTAGTTCGCAAGCGAATTGTAATATGCAATAGCGACAAACCATACTACTATCGCAGTAAGCGAAAACGTAGCAACTGCAAGACCGAGATAAAAGAGAAGAGTCCCCAAATACATGGGATGCCTCACTCTCCCATATACTCCCACTGAGGATACCCCTTCCACTTTGGTATCAAAGAGATCCTTATGTGACGCATTCATCAGATACACTGAGATTACGAGGATGAGTGCCGCTGGAATGACGTAGACCCATATGAGATTGATATCGAAAAGGAATGTAGTCCATCGAAATAGAAATGAATCAACAACCCAGACCACAAAGAACAC
>CAZMBV010000171.1:0-5142 GCA_964564335.1 uncultured archaeon | reverse complement strand
CAGATTTCTAACAGCCTGAACAGAGCCAAAGCTCTTGTTCAAGCCTTGAGTTTGAATAACTGTGCCGTTTCGTGCCAAGTTTATCTTCTCCATTATTGCTGTAAAAGTTTACAGCACCATGGTAAAGATTTATAACAATTCGTATATAAATGTTTACCAGAACGCAGTAAAATTTGACCAGAAAAGGTTAAATTAGAGCGTGACGCGAGGAATAATGCAATGGGACTTCTATCAACTCATGAAGCAGTGGTCTGGTGGGAATACCATCATGGAAAACCCACTTCAGACATATTTAGTGAGTATGAGAGTTCCACTGACATTCCCGATTATATCTTTGAAATTCTTGCCTTAGAAATCGATGAAAAAATCAACGATCCAAAGAAGGCGAAAAAAGAGAAAGAGAAGATACGAAGGATGCAGTTCTCAAGTGCAGCCTATGTTTCACGGGTCCTAAGTCGGGCCAAATCAAAGATTGAGGATTCTCTCAAGCAACATGCAAACAGCCATCGACTTGATACAGAAAACGTCAATGGAGAACGAGGGGTCCTCACAGGGTTTGACTACCAAGCCAACACGAATGTGTACATTGTCTTCACACTCAAATTAGGTGTAATCATTTGGTATGAGCACACCAACTACGGAGGTAAGCTGTGTGATGGAACACCGTTCAATCCGCAAGTCAAGAGTGATGGAAAGCAGTGTCCGAAAGTTGAAGAGTGTAGAGAAACCCTGGATACAATCCTTGGTGAGTATGGCCTTACTCTGAACCCAAAGGAAGAAGAGATGTATATGACTGAACAGTCAATTAGAATCTTCGGCAAGCTTGGCGCAAAACAACTTCCTCGCTATCAAAGAGAAACACAAGGTGATTAAAAAAATGAATGAGGAAGTAATAGCAGGCTACTTTCCAGCAATGGATGGTATGCCTAGAGGGAAGACCTTCAAGCCTTCAAAGGCTTTGAGGAATAAATACTGGTTTATCGCAATTTCAATGGCAGTGATATTCTGGCTTGTCATTGTGGTGGCATTCTATGGAATATCATTCCTGATATCCTTAGATGAAGCATGGAGTCATGCTGCTCTCATGAACCAATGGTTAGGGTTCGTGAATTTTTGGGTGTTTGTTGGTAACATAGCTTGGTTAATTCCAGCAAATATTGGTATTTCAGTTTACATCAATTCAATCGAATACTCAGTAATTTCTGAGAGTGGTGAAGCATCCCCGGAAATCTATGTGAAGAAGGGCATCATTAACGTGACCAAGAAGCATGTACCTTTCAGAACAATCACGAATATCGCTTCAAGAGCCGGTGTCATCGATAGACTGTTCGGTATTGGAAATGTTGAGATTCAGACGGCAGGATATTCTGGAGGACCAACCGGTCAGGCAGGACCTGAGGAGAAGCTAGAAGGCATCAGAGCTTATGAAAATCTCACACAGTTTGTGTTGGGCGAACTCAGAAAATTCAGAGACCCCTACGTCACTGGTACAGAGGTGGTTCTCCCACACGAAGAGCCAGTATCTCGATTGAGCGATAGTCTAGACGATGAAATGCTCATTACTCTACGTGAGATTAGAGATGTGTTAGAACGAATTGATAGAAAAATGGAAAAAGAGGAGATGTAAGATGGCAGCAGAAGGAAAAATAATCAAACCACCAATGAAGAATGTCGCTAGTGGGAAGATAATCAAACCATCAAAGGCATTCCGAAACAAGATGTGGTTCACAGGTATCTTCACAGCAATAATGCTATGGGTAATCATTTTCGGGTCATTTTGGTTTGTCCTATGGCTTGTAGGAGTCATCACTGGATCCAATCCAGGATTGCTCTTTGAATATTGGTGGTTGACCTTGAATCTCTGGTACCTTGTTCTTACAGCAATCTGGCTGATCCCTGCACTCATCATTGTACCACTTTATCTGAATTCAATTGAATATTCAGTCATAACTGAAGAGGGCACAACATCTAGCGAGATTTTCGTTAAGAAGGGAATTATCAACATAACAAGGAAACATGTCCCATTCAGAACTATAACAAACATATCATCGAGAGCAGGTCTCTTTGATAGACTATTTGGAATTGGATCAATTGAGATTGAGACAGCAGGATTTTCAGGAACAACTACCTCAGCCGAGGAAAAGCTAGAGGGAATCACATTCTATGAAGAACTTCGTGATTTCATCCTTAGAGAGCTGAGGAAGTTCAAGGATCCATATGTCACAGGAACCGAGATTGTGCATCCTGTCGAAGAGCCCATACCACAATTGGAAGATAGCCTTGAAGATGAGATATTACAAGTCCTTCGTGAAATTCGAGACTTACTTAGAAGAGAGAGAAAATGAGGGTAGATACCAAATGGTCCAAGATGAGGAACGTGTCATACGACCACCCATTGAAAAGATTACCAGTGGTAGAGTATTTCAACCAACTTATGCATTCATCGGAAAGAAAATACTCAAAGTACTAATTGTTCTGATACTTATCTGGGTAGGAATATGGATACTATTCCTTGGACTTGAAAATCCAGTCTTCAATGAGATTCTCTTAGCGCTATCTGAGCCACTTGAGATTCTAATTTTAATTGGATGGGAATTGACAAGTCTAATCTATATAATAGCAGCAACAACGTTATTATTTATCGGAATCATCGCCATCACAATCTACGTGAGAGCCATTGAATACTCTGTTATTGGATGGACCGGGGAAGCCATGCCTGAGATATACACAAAGCGTGGCATCATTACAATAACAAAACGACATGTTCCGTTTAGGACCATAACTTATGTTCAAACACGCAGGGGAGTATTTGACAGAATCATGGGTATTGGGACAGTATTAATTGAAACTGCAGGGGGATCAACAGGGGCTCAGCCTACTGGTCTTGTTCCTCTTCTAATTCAAAAGATTGGAGGAGGTAATAAAAGCGAGGAACGTGTTGAGGGAATCAGATTTCATGAAGAACTTCGAGACTACATACTACGCGAATTACGGGAATTGAGCAGTTCACAACAGGTTCGCAGTGATAAGAAACGTATCTTCACAAAACAGACATTAGAGGCATTCAAAGAGGTGAGAGATGCACTGAAAGCATCTCAAGAAATAATCAGAGGTGACTAATACTGGAATTACGAATGATAGCTTCCATTGCGATAGGAATTATTCTATTTATTATTGCACTGTCACTATATCTTGTTGCATTTATGGGATAAGGTTGAAGATTTAACAGATTTATTGAGCGTTTGAAATCCTGTTGGATTTGGTGACCTATAAATTACTACAAATCTAGAGAGAACATACTCAACATCTGACCGATATTTGTGAGACTCCGTTGCGCCTCTTCCCTAGGTCTTACTTCGAAAACATATTGTGGTTTTGATATCAATTTACTCAGAAATCTTAGAGTCGGTTCAAAATCAATCAATCCATTTCCTACTACTTGATGACTACCTATCTGGGGAATTACGTCATGAATATGGACTACCTCTATAGAGCTTTGAAATCTTTGGAATAGATTCCAATCTTCTGTTTTAAGTTTAAGATCAGGAGTGTATAGTTTTGGAATGTCAAGACAGAGTTTCAGACCCTGTGGAATGAGATGCTCTATGACCTCCCGCACATAAGGAGTCCAATTCATATTCTCGATGGCTAATCGAACATGGGGGCGAGCTTGGTCTAGAAGTTCAGAGAGATTCTCCCTGAGTGTTGTAGCATAAGTCTCACGATGTTTTTCCCCAAAACTGTCTGCTGGCTGGTTCCCAGCTTTTCTGTAGTTGGGCGTCAAACCTGCATGGATAACAACATTAGTTGGGCCAACACTGATTTCTCGAGCAAGGTTAATGACATGTTTGAAATAAGATAGAATCCCTGCTCTTACCGATGGATATGTAGACATTAGACTGACATCATCGCCAGGTGCATGAAATCCCCATTCAATAGAAAAACTTCGAGACAGATCACGCAGTTTGGTTCGTTCTTCAGATGATATCATGTGAGGTGAAAACTTTGGTACTCCAATATCAGGAACAATTCCATTCCAGTTATTATGAGATGCATAGGTTAGTGCATCTGCGAGAGAATTATCATAAATCACATGATATGCACGACGAGTAGGAAATCGCATGAGATATGTCAGTAATTGAGACTTATGAGGTTGACTAGATATACCATTCACAGCTTTCCATATGGGGAGCGCTTCAGAAATTCCCCGTGACCAACGACTCCAACGAATTTACCATCCTCAGCCACAACTTCACCCTTTGAAATAGTCACAACAGGATACCCTAAGAGATTCCATCCCTCAAAAGGACTCCAATCACAATTTGTTTGTAGATTCTCAGCTTTTAGTGTGACTTTCTTTTCTGGATCAAAGATAACAATATCTGCATCACTACCGATTGCAATTGTTCCTTTCTTCGGGTACATACCAAATAGCTTTGCAGGATTGGTACTTACTAGTGATACCAATTGATTTACTGAAAATCCACGTTTTCCAACACCCTCCGTATACATTAGTGGGACCATGGTTTCAACGCCAGGCATCCCGAAGGGTATCTTTCTGAAATCTCCATTCCATGCAGATTTCTGCTTAGTGTTGAATGTACAGGTATCAGTTGCAATAATTTGTACGTCGCCATCTGCGAGCCCTTTCCATAAACGTTCACTATCATGTGGTTTCTTAATTTGAGGGCAGGTAGCATAGAGATGTCCATTCTCACCTTTGAAGACCTCATCATCGAGGAGGAGATACTGGGGACAAGTTTCTGCATAGACATTTACACCACGTTCTCTAGCGGCTGCAACTGCATCAGTTCCTTCTCCTGTTGACATATGGACGATGTATAGCTGACCACCAGTGACTTCAGCCCATTTTATCGCTCTAATGATTGCTTCTTCTTCTGTGTAGCAGGGTCGCGATAGGGTATGCCCATATGCACCCCATTTTTCCTTCTCCTTAGCGTATCGTTCTATCAGCATATCTAATACATCTACACTCTCTGCATGAACTCCGATATGTCCTCCAAGCTTAGCGGTTTCTTCTAATGCACTGAAGAGCATTGCATCGTTAGCCATCCATCCCTCATTCTTGTAAATCATGAACATCTTGAAGGTGGGAATTCCATAATCTATGACTGTCTTGAT
>CAZMBV010000170.1:0-5185 GCA_964564335.1 uncultured archaeon | reverse complement strand
CTTTTGCCATAATCAGTTGAGACTCTTTCTTATCAGCTGTAGATATTTTCTCAAGAAACTTCATTGCACTCTCTCTTCGTAGCACAGTCACAACTTTTCCTTTCCAGGAAATCTTAACCTCTCCCATACGTTCTTGCCAGGAGAATGCATTTGAATCGCGGGGACTTCGATAACTGTCATCACACATCATAGTTCCTTCTTTGAATTGATTCTTCTACAATCGATTCATTCTCGACAAATATATAACATAGCTTTGTTTGGCTCATCTTTAGTTTCTCCGGAGGAGATTAAAGAAATGATGCAATTCTTTGGACTTCCTATTTTAGATATAGTATTACTTATTGGATTAATCATCATTATTGCACTCGTTGTACAAGCTATTTTCCTAGGTATTGGATTAGGTTTTGTAAACGGTGACAATAGAGAAATTGGTTCAACCTTTGTAACCGCACTCATGATGTCTTTGGTAATATGGATTCCTTGCCTCGGATGTATCTTGGCTTGGTATTTCATTAAGAGTCGTCACAACGTTGGTTGGGGCGGAGCTCTTGTTGCCTGGCTTCTTGGCGCCATAATAATGTTTATTGTAATCTTTGCAATCCTGATGTTGTTCTTTGGTGCATTATTCGCAAGTATTTTTGCGATTTTCGGTGGAGCTCTCCCCTTCACTCTACCAACATTTACTCCATAATGGGATTGGATTAGAATTGGACAAAGGTGACTTGAATCCAAGACCGTGCGAAGAAGTCCTCGATGATAAGAATCGTGGAAAACTTCTACTTAACATGCGTCGTGTGATTCGTCACCCACTTCTTTTTCTTAAGGTCACTGACCCTTTCATTTCATCACATCATCCGGCTTGTAATCATTTTGACAGTCACATAATTACTATTCGTGGGCGGAAATGGTGCATTGGATGTACTTTCAATTCGATTTCATTCTTTAGCGCAATGATCATTCTTTTTTCCATCTGGCTGATTGATGAAACTTTTTTTGTCAGATTCTATCTATTTTGGGGAGGCATAGCTCAATCATTGCTATATTTTCTCTTGAGTGTATCAAATATTACTGAAGAACGAAAGCGAGCAAAAGTAGCATCGAAATTCCTCCTTGGATCTGGATTTGCCTTTATCTGCTGGTCGGTCCTATTATTTGAAGGTCTCTTCACAAATCTGGCTCCCAAAATACTGCTTATACTGTTGCTTTATCTAGGATTTGTTACTATTCTAAATATTAAGCGTAGCTTTGAAATCTTCAAAGAATGCGAACACTGTGAGTATAAAATGCGCTGGAGTAAGTGCCCTGGATTCAGAGATGCAGCATGTAAATTGATAAATGCAGATTTTCTTTATCCAGAACAATCTAAAACAAGTTCTAACTAAATCTTATAGAGGGTATAAGATTTCTTTGAATTATCAGAATATACTATCTTTCAATCCTACTTGCATACGATTCTACGTCGAATTTTCTTTTCAGTCCCTTATCATTCATATAACGTACCTTTTCATAGATCGCACATTCTCCCTCATGCGCAATCATATTTTCCAAAACATTACGCTGCAGCTGCATAGCCATTTGGATTTCTTCCAATGTATTCATGATATTATCCTATCACAAGTAAATACGGTAAAATTGAGTATCCACTAAACAAGACTCCAGTCAGATTTAGAAATAGATGGATTATTCCAATAGGCCACATACTACCTGTTCTTCTGTAGAGAAATATGTATCCAATAGGCATGATGAACTGAATGATGAAAAACACTTCAGTAAATAGGAAGACGTAGTTGCTCTCCAATAGGAATTTTCCCCAAAATAGAGCATGGATCATGCCAATCAGAGCGATATAAAAACCTCCTCCAATGAAGACCATAATCGACCGTTTTCTTCCAGCCTTATAGTACTCAGCGAACGAATCAAATGAATAGAGCCAGATTAGTTGTTCGGCAAATGCATTGATTGGAGCCCAGATTATCAGTGTCAGAAACCATCCAAAAGGATCTATGAATCCAGTTCTGACAAGTGTAAACCAGGATGTGATAACCAAAATCCCTTGAAGCAGAAAGAGGAATACGAATAATGGGGTGATATAGCTTCTAAATTGGGTACCAAGATTTCCCTTTTGGATCTCATAGTTAAGACTACCTTTTCTCCATCTCACAATTAACACAGCAAATACGCCGTAGTAGATGACCATTGGAATTAGCGCACCAGTGATATCGAAGAGATATCCAACGGCAATTGGCATGAGAATTGCTGCCATTACAGCAAGAATGAGATCCAAAGATGTTGGATTGTAGTTTTCAAAAACGTAATCAGAAGCCATTTCTTTCAACCTAAGAATAAAATTCACAATAGTGAATTTATAGACCTTTCTATAGGTTCGCAGAACGAAGAATAATCGAATTTACTGATCATTTAATCCCTTTCCACTGAGAATTTGCTGCATATATTTTTCAACTCTTGACTCCCGAGTCTTGGATTGTTTGGGAGCGGAAAAATAAAGAATGTAAGCTCTCTGTCGTCCCGGTGTCAATGCATCAAACGCAGTTTTCAAGGCAGGGATCTCATCTAATTTATTTTGAAACTCTTCAGGAATTGAGAATTCTGTAGTCTTCTTAAGTTCCACTTTCAGACCGACTTTTTCCACTTCAATTGCTTCATTGATATAGGCCTTCAAGATGGGTTCCATATCAACTATTTCTTGAACATTGGTGAACCGAATCTGGCGTGTCGCCTGTGTATTCTCCGTTTGAGATACTAGAATGCCTTCGGCATCTTTTAACAAGGCACCTTTGAAAAACAGAAGTGCACAGTATTCTTTGAATCCATGGATTAAGAGTATGTTACTTTTCTTATGTGTGTAGCAAGGTTTGCCCCACTTGAATTCCTCGGTCAGCCCACTGTCAAGACTGATCTTTCTCAATTGCTCAAATTCTTCCTTCCACTTTTTGGCTTTACTAAAAAAAGCATCAATATCAGAATCCATTTTTCCCACAAAGAATATTCATTATAGTTAATTAAATAACTTTGTTATAGTGTCATAGACACACTTGTAACAGGCGAACATTTCTTGGTAGGTGAATAAAGGAACGAACAGAACGACTAAATAGGTATCTCCATCTTGGTTTACTGTTTACTAATGACAAAACTTCTGATTACAGACACTACACTAAGAGATGCCCATCAGTCACTCATCGCTACTCGAATGCGTACAGAAGACATGCTTCCTATCTGTGAAAAGATTGACAAAGTAGGCTATCATTCCTTAGAAATGTGGGGTGGAGCAACTTTCGACTCAATGATGAGATTTCTTGATGAGGATCCATGGGAACGTGTTGAGATCCTCAAAGATGCAATGCCGAAGACACCGTTTCAGATGTTATTGAGAGGTAGTAATATCGTTGGTTATCACATGTACCCAGATGATGTTCTAGAGTCTTTTGTAACAGAAGCAGTCAAAGTTGGAATTGATATCTTCAGGATCTTTGATGCACTAAACGATGTCAGAAATATGGAGGCTTCAATGAAATTTGTGAAGCGTGAGGGTGGTCACGTCCAAGCATCAATCAGCTACACACTCAGTCCATTCCATACCAATGAGAAATTCGTTGAAATGGCGGAAGAACTTACTGCAAAAGGCGCAGACTCACTATGCATCAAAGATATGGCTGGTCTTATATCTCCTGAAGCTGCCTCTGACCTTGTGAAGCGTCTGAAAGAAGCAGTTGACATTCCCATTCAACTCCACTCACACTACACAAGCGGCATGGCTGCAATGGCTTACCTCAAAGCATCAGAGGTTGGGGTTGATGTCGTTGATTGTGCTATCTCAGCTCTTTCTATGGCAACATCGCAACCCGCAACTGAATCAATAGTTGAAGCGCTGAAGGGTACACCCCGTGATACAGGGTTGCGTATCGACCAGTTATCGGAGATTGCAAATTACTTTAGAAGGATTCGCAGAAAATACAGTCAGTTTGAAGGTAGTATGCAAGGAGTTAATCCACAGGTTCTGGTCTTCCAGATTCCAGGTGGGATGCTATCAAACCTAGACCATCAGTTGAGAGAACAGGGCGCTGAGGACCGTTATGATGAGGTCCTCAAAGAGGTACCAAGAGTTCGTGCTGAACTGGGTTATCCTCCATTAGTTACTCCTTCAAGTCAGATTATAGGCACTCAAGCTACACTCAATGTGGTGACTGGAGAGCGATATAGTATGATTCCTACTGAGATTAAACAATACATTCGAGGTTACTATGGTCGGCCTCCTGCTGAAATTGACCCGGAGATTCGAAAGAAAGCGATTGGTGATGAGAAACCACTCGATTGCCGACCCGCAGATATGCTTGAACCAGAACTTCCTGCAGCACGTGAGGCATTGAAAGATATTGAACACGTAGAGAGAGACCTTGTATCTTATGCACTCTATCCACAATATGCTCTGGACTTTTTGAAACGAAAAGCACTGAAGAAGATGAGAGGGAAAATGACCATTGAACTGGAGGTGGCTCTTGCAGCGGCAGTTCTACACATGAATGGTGCTAGTTCGGGAACAATAGCCTCAGCAGCAGGGCGAGCCCGTGGATGGTCTGATGCTGGAGTATCTGATCTCATGGAAGGACGCACTACTCAGTATACCCCTGGTCAATGGGACTACTCAAGTTCTGCATGGTCATCTGCAGGACGTAAGGACATCATGAAAGGGAGGAGCAGGGGGTAATGGCATGAGTCCGGAGTACAAAGTCACACTTGATGAACGCCCTTTTGATGTTGAGGTCAAAATGCTTGATGAGGGTGGAGTTCTTGTTGTTAAAGTAGGTGACCATAGTTTCACTATGAAATCTACTCCCACTGACGAAGGAATTTGGGTTGTCAACGACCTTACAACTGATTATTCTGTTAAGATTCTAAAACGTGCAGGTAAATCTGTAACTCTTGAGATAAACGGTGAAGAGCGTGAGATTGACTGGGAACGAGTACGCAAGGTCGAAACAGTGAAGAAGAGTGCGGGTGCAGCACAAGGAGGTCCTCGCGTTGCTGGAGGAGTCTATCCTCCAATGCCTGGGAAAATAACCGAGATTCGGGTTGAGGTCGGAGATACCGTAAAGAATGGTGATACCCTCTGCATTCTTGAAGCAATGAAAATGTTCAATGAACTCAAAGCTGACTCATCAGGGTCTGT
>CAZMBV010000169.1:0-5194 GCA_964564335.1 uncultured archaeon | reverse complement strand
TCTATGCTGAAAAAGATGGTGCTAAGCATATTACTGATGCACATGTCGATAAAGCTGTTGAAGAAAAAATCTACCGTTCGAATCTTATCCAAGAGAAAATTCAAGAGATGATTACCCGTAAAATAACTCTCATCGATGTGAAAGGTGAAAATATCGGACAGGTAAACGGTCTTGCAGTCATAAGTTATGGTGACTTAGCTTTTGGAATTCCATCCAGGATTACCGCCTCTGTTGGCATTGGTAGGCAAGGTCTTGTTGATATTGAGCGGGAAGCAAGTTTGGGAGGTTCAACTCATACGAAAGGAGTGATGATTATCAGTGGTTTTCTTTCTCAGCTTTTTGCATACAATAAACCCCTCGGTCTGACAGCAAAATTAGCATTCGAACAGAGCTATTCTGGTGTGGATGGGGATAGCGCCTCCAGTACAGAGCTCTACGCCATCTTATCAGAACTCTCTGGATTACCCATAAAACAGTATATCGCAATGACTGGGTCGGTCAATCAGAAGGGAGAGGTTCAAGCAATTGGTGGAGTCAATGAGAAGATAGAAGGTTTCTTTGAGGTATGCAAAATCAATGGATTCACCGGTATTCAGGGCGTGATGATTCCAGAGAGTAATGTGCAGAATCTGATGTTGAAAGAGGAGATTGTCGAAGCTGTCAAATCAGGAAAGTTCCATATCTTCGCTGTTGGCTCAATCGCCGAAGGGATTGAACTCCTCACTGGTATGAAGGCTGGGAAAAGGTTACCTGACGGATCATTCGAAGAAGACACGGTATATGGGAGAGTCGACAAACGACTGCAAGAGATGGCTGACATACTCAAACAATATCCGGGCAACGTTTAGAAAAAAATTGAGGATTTCAATAAGATGTTTGAGAAGGCTGTAAAAGCAGGACTACCAGGTGGAAAGTCATTTTCCCCAGCATATCTCTATGCTAACATTGAAGGTGGCTTCCAGCTATTTAAAACTGAAAATGCTGAAACCTTGGCTGCCATGGCACTTTTCTACGAGGATTCTGATTTTACATTCACTCCCATCCTTGAGATGTCTGAATCTTTTGAAATTAAAGACAAAATAGACAAGGCTTCCAAGTCATAGGCTGAATGACAAATAGTCGGAGCAATGTGGGTTATCTCTCCATATCATCTTCTATTGAGCAATATCGCAATCGAAGGATCATATACTCTTTCTCTTATCAGTCGAAATCTCAGCTTCTTTGATAAGATGACTCAGGTCACTGAGTCTTTCCTTGATCATTTTTCTGAGAGTAACAACACCAAGGGAGTCTGATATACTCAATGCATCCAGAAGTATTGATTGAGCGTCTTTGAGTTGCCCATGATTCTGATAGAGTTCTGACTTGAGTAATGCCGCTTGCATTCTGATTCCAGTCAATTCACGTTCTGTAGCAAACTTCTCAAGCTTGGAGAGCCACTTACCTGGAGTAGCAACCTTGATTTCATCTATCGATTGTTTATCAAGTGCAATCTCCACTCGTACAAGGTCTAGAAGCGCACGGTTTTGATTTGTACCCGAAGATACCCGTTCTGCGATGTCCCATGCTTTTTCAATGATATCTAATGCGGCTAGTAAATTCCCTCTTCTTAGTTCGAGAACTCCTACACAATGATAGTAGTTTCCCAAAGTACCTTCCGACCCGGTTTTGGCTATCAGTGAGTGTGCAGTATCTAGAGTTCGTTCTGCTTCTTCCAGCTTGTTCACTAGTGCTAACGCCCAAGCTTTCCAGAAATAAAATAATGGAGAATCAAATGGTTCTGCATAATTGAAATGTCTTTCAATCACTTCAAGAGCTTTCTGACCATCACCCAAAGTGGAATATATTCTGGAAGGAAATGGTTCTGGGATATCGGTTATTCCAAATAATTTCATTTTCTCAAGATGGCTTGAAATTGCGAGATCATACTCCCCAGCTGTTTCGTATACAATTGCTGAATCGTGCAGGACTTCAATTGTGAAATATGGTACTTCGAGGTCCTGAGCTAGATTATAGAGATCTTCGAACAGTGCTAATGAGTCCTGAACATTGAAGGTCCTCAAGATGTTCCCCTTTTGAAGCATGTTCATGTACTTGTATAATGATTCATCATACACCTCAGCAAGTTCTTTTCCTCGTT
This sequence comes from uncultured archaeon, assembly GCA_964564335.1. GTDB lineage: Archaea > Asgardarchaeota > Thorarchaeia > Thorarchaeales > Thorarchaeaceae > SMTZ1-45. Next base: position 3,054 of record CAZMBV010000169.1, on the reverse strand, counting down.
GAATGATTGCGAGCGACTCCTTTACGTAAGCTTCTCTAAATTTAGCACTCGCTTCGAATGCACAAATTAGAGGTTCAAAACAGTTCAAACGGGGATTAGTATCTATCAAGCTCTTTGCTTTCTCAAGAGATTCGTAGTAACTTGTGAGCTCACCAAGAGGCCAATGATAAAAAGTGTGAAGAAGGTGAAGCTCCGTTTTCATCCAATCTTCAGGAGATGAACTCATGACTTTCTCAATGTCTTCAACGACAGAGTCATGATACTGCAATTGATGAGATTCCACAGAATTGTGAGGATACTGCCAAGGTCTTACACAAGGCACATTCTCATACTTCTCCTGAATTAGACTCTTGAGCTCTTCTGCTCTGCACCACCACGCATGAACTGCAGCAAGATAAGCTAAATTGACAGGAACCTCGTTTTCAAGAACGAAGGCACTCAATCGTTGCACAAAATCGTAGTAACTACTTGACTCCTCCATGAGAGAATCCAGCATTGTCTTGGATTCTTCATCGATGAATGGATAGTACTTTGTGATAGTTCCCATTGGTTTCAAGACACCATCTCCGCATCTCGAATCTGTTTGTCAATTTCCTGTATTCGTGAAGTGATCCTCTTCCTCAGAGTTGTCACACCTGGCGAGTCTGTGATATTCAATGCATCCTGAAGAGTCGCAATTGCATCTTTGAGTTGACCGTGCTTCTGATAGAACTCCGATTTAATCAGGGCTGCTTGCATTCGTATACCAGGCAAATCACGTTCTGAAGCATGTGTTTCAAGTTTGCGGAGCCATTTTCCAGGAGTATATGTTTTAGAAGCATCTACTGAATTTTCAATAAGCTGGAGTTCGACTCGTGCGAGATCAAGGAGAATATTGTTGTGATTAAGAACTCGGGGAACGCGCTGGTAGAACTCCCAGCATTTCTCAAGGATATCTAGAGCTGCAAGATAATTGCCCTTTGTAATCTCTATAACTCCTGAAACGTGGTAGTGAGCTCCAAGTAAGAAATCCGATCCGGACTTCATTACCTTCGAATGAATAGTTTCCAGATCACGTTCTGCTTCATTTATTCTGTTTAATAGAGCCAAAGCTCTCGCTCTTCTAAGATACCATACTGGAATTTTGCGAGTCGGGTTTTTTTCGATGAAGTGGTTAATTTCATCAAAAGCCCTTTGATAATCTCCTAAAGAGGCATAAACACGGGACAATATTTGACTAGTAAAATCGTTTTCACCTGTAATCTTGCGTACCTCTAGATGGCTTGAAATCGCAAGATCATACTCTCCAGCTGATTCAAATGCAACAGATGAATCATTTAGAACTTCAGCTATAAGATAAGGAACTCCAAGATTCTGAGCTAAATCATAGATTTCCTCGCACAGTTCTATAGCTTCTTTCACATTGATATAAAGCAAGAATGCCTCTTGAATAATCAGGTTCAAATATCTGTACAAGGAGTCATCATGAGCTTCAGCAAGTTGGTGACCTTTTCGCAGGACATCTAGTGAATCCGCTACATATCCCTCCGTTCCTTTTGCCCATCCTTCAAGTGTGCATAACAGGGATTCAAAACATTTCAAGAGCGGATTGGTATTGATTATTCTCCTTGCTTTCTCAAGTGGCTCTAGCAAACTAGGGATATCACCAAGATAGGGATAGTGGAAGTATGAATGTAGAAGATGAAGTTCAGTTGCAATCCAATCCTCCAAGGATGATTCCATCGCTATCTCTATAATTTCAACAATCTCATCGTGGTATAATTCTTGGTCCATACTAGTCATATCCGGAATATACTTCCAAGGAAGAATGTATGGAACATTCTTGTATTTCTCATGAATGAGCTCTATAACTTCCTTCTTTCTTGTCCACCATGCATGAACAGCTGCAAGGTATGCTAAATTGACGGGGGCCTCATTCTCAAGGACAGTTTCGCATAACAGTTCAACAAAGCCATAGTAGTTACTCGCCTCATTCATGAGTGTGTCTAGAATGGACTTCGTTTCTTCATCTATGAATGGATAGTACTTTGTGATAGTTCCAATTGGTTTCATGATGCTAGCTCCTCATCAACAATAAGCTGTTCTAGCTCTTGAATTTTGGTAGCAATTCTTTGTCGAAGAGTCTTGACCCCAGGAGAGTCAGATATTTCGAGGGATCGCTGAAGTGTTTCTAGTGCATCCTTAAGTTGACCTTGACTCTGGAATAATTCAGACTTGAAGATTGCCACCTGCATTGCTATGCCTGGTAGATCCTGAGTTTTCGCAAGGTGCTCAAGAGCAGTCATCCACTTGCCTGGACCTGCCACAGTTCCTGTTTTTGATTGTTTGAATTGCGAGAGTTCTAACTTGGCTAGAGAAACCATCACCTCATTCAATGTTGTTCCATCCCTCATCCGTGAAGATATCTCATACGCTTGTTCGAGGCATTCCTTGGCACTGAGGAGGTTGCCTTTTGCCATCTCGAACTGACCTAATGCTAAATTGTATCGCGAAATGTCGCGATCATGTCCTGTTTGAAGGCTCAATTTACATGCAGTCCCTAGGACCTCTTCAGCTTCATCAAGGCGATTCAGTAGAATCAAAGCCTGGGCTTTTCTAAGGTGAAGTAAATTGAACGAAGGATTTAATTCTATGGCCTTATTTGCCCACTCGAGGGATGCTTGCCCGTTTCCCATTTCGGCATAAATTCTCGAGGTTATTCCGTACGGGAGTTCCATTCCTCCTTTGTTATAGATTCCTTGCCCCTCGAATTGACTGGATAAGGCTAGGTCATACTCGCCAGAAACCTCGTAAGCCAACGAATAGTCACTCAGTAGGTCTGCAATCAGGAACGGAACCTGCAGATCAAGAGCTATCTGGTATGCCTCCTCAAAGAGATCAAAACTCTTTCTACAGTCAACACTCTTCGTATAGTTCGCCATATTCAGAATGTTATAGTATTCTGAAAGAATATCATTTTGAGAACTCGCATAATCTCTTGCTTGATGCCATAGATCGATAGCTTCTGTAGGTTTCCCCTCTTGCCATTTCATTAGGCCTTCTGCAGAGTATAAT
>CAZMBV010000168.1:1495-5198 GCA_964564335.1 uncultured archaeon | reverse complement strand
CCGTGAACCTTCTTGTGTGCCCAGTTGAATTGACGAAGTCTTGCTGATGCACCAAACCCACAGGCTGCACAGCTCTTGTGTCTAATATGATATGATCTTCGACCGCATCTTCTACAGCGTATATGATGTGGATTGTTTTTCTTACCCTTTGACGGAGTGCCTTTTCCCATTGATGTGTGCTCCTTGGACTATTTTGGTGGAGGTGACACAATAACTACATTGTCGCCTCGTACTATCACTGTATCAACTTGGACGATAGTTTGTTCATTTGTTTCTGCGTCGATTGAAATTTCCTCGGCATCCTCAAGGATAAGGTTGAGATGTGTATCATAACCACGGAGTTTTCCCCTGATTTTCTTTCTGCCTTTCAGCTCAACTAGTACTTGCGAACCAATCGAGGTCTGGAGTAGTTCCATGGGCTTGCCTGAGTTCATTGAATCACCATCACAGAATGTACATCATATGGCCGAAGGTCATACGCTGTTGGCGCTACTCTTTGGAGATGGCTTAAAAAGATGACGATGGCGACGCTTAATGATGGCACTCCGAACTGTGCATTCATAGGTTTCAAAAGGAATGCACATCTGTATCTATTTGATATGCCAAAGATAGAACGGATTAAGAAGCGTCATTTATTGAAGAAACGCGAGCAACGTGACGAGATAGAACGAATTCAAAGTGATTTAGGTTCATCAATTGGATTAGATTCCAAGGCAAAGCTTGAGAGTGGAATACTCGATGATGGTTCTCGGATTCTACTTCTCAATAATGAGATAGTCTTCTTCGAACTAGAAGGAAGGAACTATCCTACTCTACGAGCACTTCTTGATGGCATCATTCAGATTCCTACTATAACGGTGGATATGGGTGCAGTGAAGTTCGTAGTCAATGGTGCAGATATTATGCGACCAGGAATAACAAAGGTGGATGACTCTGTTTCTGCTAATGGGATAGTTGCAATAGTTGATGAGCGTCATGGAAAACCATTAGCAGTAGGTGTATCAATGCTCTCAGCTAGTGACCTTAGAGCAGCAGTCAATGGCAAGGTTGTGAAATCTATTCATCACATCAATGATGACCTTTGGGATTTTGGGAAGATTTAGTCATCATTATCCTCATCATCATTCTCGATCTGAGCTCTGATATGCATCATAGCTGCTTTGTATACATCTTTAGCCAAATCCATATCAAGTCCACAATTCTGAGAGAATCTATCCCGTGCAAGTCCTTTCTTACTGGCATCGATATCTTTTCTAATCACATCAGATATAGTCGTGTAACCATTATCATATAGAATTCTAGCAGTGTTTCTAGACAATCGACTTGAGAGAGTACTATCACCTTGCAGTAGATGTAACTCAAACAAATCAGAGCTAGCGAGATCTGCATGTACACCATATTGTAATTGTCTGCTGAAGACACCAAAACGTGCAGCCAAGCCTTTCTTCTTTGTTGCAGTAAAGAATCGGCTTATGCTTTCAATTACAGTGCTACATATTCCAAGTAGAGAATCCAGGTCTCCTTCATCAAGACTGATGCCTCTTGACTTCTCTCCTGTTTCCTTGATGATAGTTGCAACATCTTGCTCATCAATCCACCTTTGCAAGACTGATTTTTTGATATCCAAACGCTCTGGTACTAGCTTCATGTACCAATCCAAAGGAGCTTCAAGCCCAAGTACTTTCAATTCATCAGCTGATGGAACAAGTGTTCTCGGTCTAATTGCTTGAGGTAGTCTGAAATTCAATAAAACCTCTATAAGTTGGGATTCTTCGATATCTCCTGTCAATTTTGCTAGAATCTTTTTAGTTTCCAAGTAGTCAATAGGATCAATACCTGCAAGAATTGCTGAACGGGTTTCTTTTGTTATTATTAATCCCTTTCCACTCTCTTCAATCATCTTCTCTTTGGTAAGCCATTTGAACACAGAACCAAAGAATTTACTCATTTGAGCTGTATATTCAGCATCTTTTGTACCTCTTAGTGTACCTTCGATATACTCTAAGAATTTCTTCTTTAAATCCTCACGACTTATTGGTCGCCCCTTGATCATGTTTCTCACAAGAACGCTCACTGCAAGACTTGGATAGACCGGGCCCGGATTGAGTGGTGCAAGAGGTTTGTGTAATAATGTATTTTCCATGGTTTGGATATCAGGGAATACTCGAGATGGCCCTTCAAATACAATGTATATTCGACCACCATATTGGCCAAGATGATATTCTCCTATTCTACCCGCAATCTGAAGATAACGTGAACGCGTCGTTAGGAAATACATGTTGGGATCTAGAATGATCACGACACAATCAAAGGGCAGACTCATCCCTGATGTTATTCCTGTAGTTGATACAACTGTCCGTACAATCCTCTCTTTGATTGCTTGTTCTAGTCGCTGTCTTACCCCCGCATCTAGACCAGAGTGATGGAATGCTACCCCATCTTGTAGGCATTTGGACAGGCGATCACTTAGAGGCAGGCTCTCACCGAGGCCAACAATATATTCTATGGATTCATTCTCTACTAATCTGGGATGACTTCTTCCAAGGCTTCTTGCCAATGACTGTGCTCTATATCGGGAACCTACAACTATGAGTATTGATTTTTCATCATAATTTTCAAGATGGTCCATGATTGCATCAAGTGGGTCTATGTGTTTTGTAGTGCTCCTCTGGGTACCATCACTACTCTCGATAGTGATCACTTTTTCTTCCTCTGAAACAATGAACTCGTCGGGTGTGAGTCTAACATCAGGTCGAAATATTGAAGCCTTGAGCCAGTCCGTTATTTCCTCGCTTTTGCCAAATCTGGATGAAAGGGTGATTATTTGAGAACTCTCTTTTAACAAGGATATGATGAGATCAAGTTTGACACTTCTATCAGTGCCAATATTCTGAGGTTCAATTTGTTGCTGGTATGAATCAAGTTCAGTCAGCTCATCAATAACCGTCAATCCAATGGCATCAGTCCATTTCTTCTTCTGAAGCAATGCAGTTGCAAAAGTTTCATACATTACCACTACAAGATTTGCATTCTCTAATTCTTCATCTGTTGCTCGTGCGATTCCATCGTGACGCACAACGGAATATCCTAGGTCCTTCAAGAGAGTTCCATACTCGTCTATAATTTGTCGGCTCAGAGAAGTGTATGGACTTAGATAGAGACAACGTTTTCCCTCCTGCAACTTGAGTAGAATCACAATCATTGCGAGGAAGGTCTTACCAGATCCCGGCGGCATCTGAATCACTAGATTTTCATCAATATCACCAAACTCCTGCATAAACTTCTTCTGTGCAGGAAGTAGACTGACGAAATTCTTGTGTTTCAAAAGTATCTTTGCAGCTCTTTGAACCTCAGTTCCTGCTCCTATAGGACCTCCGAGTTGACCTACTGATGCCAAAGCGAGTCTTCCTTCATGAGTAATCATAAAACCGCGCTGTTTTCGTCCCTTTTCTCCTGATGAAATCACAAAGCCAACTTTCACGAGCTTGTTCATTGTTTCGTAGATTGTTCCCCCAGACATGAGGCCTAGACGTTTTTCCTCGTAGATTACTTCATCTTGGGTCTTTTCTCCCTTGGAGCCTCTTTCAGGCTTTATTATACCTTCAAGAGATAGTAACCCTTCAACTATACTATCCCAACCTAAAGTAGGTACCATCTCACCTGTCTGAGGATTCAATACCTGAAGAATCTCAATGGCATGACG
>CAZMBV010000168.1:0-1395 GCA_964564335.1 uncultured archaeon | reverse complement strand
GAAGAAATCAAAGAAGGAAATATTGTCCTACTAGATATCACTCGTTTGAATGACGGGAATGATCAAACACACCTTGAGCTGAAACGAATTATCGAGAGAATTCGTGGTGCAACTAGAGGGTATCAAGCTGATATTGCTCTGGTAAATGATGGATGTATGATTATCACGCCATCATTTGTCAAATTTTAGAATGGGCTACCTCAGTTTTACGGTTTCAGTCACCATTGGTGCCCTTGTTTCAATATTCATAGCCTTGTGGATTGTAGATGCCAATCCAATTACCTTTGATGCTTCACCGTGAACACAAATGATTCTTTCAGGAATCGGGTTTAAACGTTTAACGAAGTTGAGAATCTGTTTTCTATCCGAGTGTCCTGAAAATCCTTCAACAGTAGTTACCTCCAAATTTATAGGAACAACAGTCGTCTGCCCCTCTCGGTTCCTCATATTCGCTTCTTTCCAACCTTTTTGGATTCGTCTACCAAGTGTATTCTCACCTTGGTAGCTAACAAAAGTGAGCATGTTCTTTTCATCAGGGGCTAATAGTCTGAAGTAATCAACACTAGGTCCGCCAGCTAGCATACCTGATGTAGCCATAATGATACAAGGCTCTCCTTCTGTTATTTCTTCTCGCTGGTCAGGGTGATCAACTTGTACAAATATGTCTGATAAGAATGGATTTACGCCTTGATGGAAAATCATCTCACGAATCTTCTTACTGAGTGCCTCAGGATGGGCAGTATGAATAGCTGTTGCCTGTGCAATCATTCCTTCAATATATACAGGAACTTTCGGGATTCGCCCTTTGGATACAAGATCTTCGATGACAAGCATGATTTCCTGAGCACGACCCACTGCAAGTACTGGAATTAGTACTTTTCCTCCACGTTCTAGGGCTCTCTTGATAATAGTAGCAAACTTCTTCTCTACTTCCTGCCGTGGTGGCATCTTATCTGTTGGATGACCGTAGGTGCTCTCAATTATCATTGTTTCGAGTCGTGGGAATGTGAAAGTTGCTGGTTCAAGCAATCTACTCCTTCCAAACTTGAAATCGCCAGTGTAAGCCAAATTGTATTGACCATCACCAATATGGAAGTGTACAATGGCAGATCCTAGAATATGACCTGCATTATGGAGGGTGAGTCGAACATCAGGTGCGATGTCAGTGACTTCTCCGTAATTCAGTGGTATTGTATGAAGAATCGACTCTTTTACATCACGGTCTCGGTATGGCCTAAGTTTACCTTCTCGCTCTGCAACTTCTAGATAATCTAGTTGCAGCAATGTTGCAAGGTTTAGCGTTGGAGCTGTCATATAGACTGGTCCACGATACCCGTACTTGAATAAAAACGGAACCATACCACAGTGGTCAAGGTGAGCATGAGTAATTACAAC
>CAZMBV010000167.1:0-5207 GCA_964564335.1 uncultured archaeon | reverse complement strand
GAGCACAACGAGCCTATGAGAAGGCTGGATTCAAGTATGCAGGTACATTCCGTCAAGCAGCTTACATGCTAGGAGAGTTTCATGACTTTCAAATTATGGATGCAACAAAGGAGGATTTCTTGAAAGTATATCCTCCTGGTACGGAAATCGGGAAGCCGTAATATGGCGAAAGAGTGAAAGGCAGGACTATCCCCTCAAACGTAAGAACCAAAAGAGAGCTAGTTGCTAGGCGGAATCGCAACTCAAGCTGTTTTCCAGAGGTCTTCAAATGACGGACACAAAACTCCAAGAACGTGCAATTAACGCCATTCGTTTTCTATCTGCGGATGCAGTACAAAAAGCCAATTCAGGACATCCGGGTATGCCTATGGGAGCTGCCGCGATGGCATATACACTCTGGACGCGCCACCTGCGGTTCAATCCAAACAATCCAAAGTGGTGGGATCGAGATCGCTTCGTACTTTCAGGCGGACACGGTTCAATGTTATTGTATTCGCTTCTCCATCTCACTGGGTATGATGTGTCTATGGAGGATTTGAAAGACTTCCGACAATGGGGTAGTAAAACCCCAGGACATCCGGAGAATCATTGTACCCCGGGTGTGGAAGTTACAACAGGTCCACTGGGTCAGGGTTTTGGAAACTCTGTCGGATTAGCAATCGCTGAAGCACATCTCGCAGCTGTCTTCAATCGTCCTAACTACAATATTGTGGACCACTATATCTATGCCATTGTCACTGATGGGGATTTGATGGAAGGAATTTCTTCTGAAGCAGCATCATTAGCAGGGCATCTGAAATTGGGTAATCTTGTCATTCTCTATGATGATAATTTAATCTCGATTGATGGCAGTACTAATATCACATTCACAGAAAATCGTGGAGCCAGATTCGAAGCCTTTGGTTGGCATGTACAACATATCAAGAACGGTAATGATGTAGATGCAATTGATGCAGCAATTGAAAAAGCCAAGAAAGATCCACGTCCATCACTCATAAGTTGTCGAACACACATTGGATTTGGAATGCCGCACAAACAAGATACTGCAAAGGCTCATGGCGAACCACCAGGAGATGAAGAACTGGATGGAGCTAAGAAGAATCTTGATTGGCCACTTGAACCAAGATTCTTTGTTCCCGATGACGTACGAGAATTCTATTCTCAAATAGGGAATACTGGTGTTCATATTGAAAATGACTGGAACTCATTATTTGAAAAATATACTAAAGATTATCCTGAACTTGCAGCTGAGTATTCACGTCGAATGAAATGTGAACTTACTCCAGGTTGGGACAAGAATCTTCCAGTGTTTACACCTAATGATGGAGAGATGGCAACAAGGGTTGCATCAGGGAAAGTCATCAATGTGCTGGCAAAAAGACTTCCAGAAATGATTGGAGGTTCTGCAGACCTTACTCCATCAAACAAGACGTGGATTGATGGAAGCCCATCATTCCAATCAGAAACCCCAGAAGGGAGAAACATACATTTCGGAGTTCGAGAGCATGCAATGGGAGCTGCAGTGAACGGAATGGATGCCCACGGTGGAGTTATACCATTCTCTGCAACTTTCATGATGTTTTCTGATTATATGAGACCATCAATCAGACTCTCTGCATTATCCCAGCATGGTAGTATCTGGGTATTCACGCATGACAGCATAGGTGTGGGTGAAGATGGACCAACCCATCAACCGATAGAACATTTAGCATCGCTTCGAGCTATTCCCGGTCTCATTGTACTTAGACCAGGAGATGCGAATGAGGTGGTAGAAGCTTGGAAGATAGCAATCAATCGCCGAAATGGACCGACACTGATGGCTTTGACCAGGCAAAAAGTTCCAATATTGGATCGAACCAAGTACAACCCTGCTTCAGGTACAATAAAAGGCGCGTATGTGTTAGCTGACCTTGGCAGAAATCCCGACATCATATTGATTGCATCTGGTTCAGAAGTAGGATTGATTGTGGAAGCAGCTGAAAGACTTCATGACGATGGTGTCAATGTAAGAATCGTTTCATTCCCGAGCTGGGAATTGTTCGAGCATCAAACCCAAGAATATAGAGATTCAGTACTCTTACCTGATGTAAAGGCACGTCTTGTAGTTGAAGCAGGTATATCCCAAGGATGGGAACGTTGGGTAGGAGAGAATGGAGATTGTTTGTGTGTAAACAAATTTGGTGCGTCAGCTCCTGCAAGTATCTTATTTGAAAAGTATGGATTTACTATGGAGAATGTTGTCAAACACGCTCGAAAACTCATTGGTCGTTAAATCATACAAAAGGGCATATGAATGATTGGAAGCATCCATAAACAATATAGTTGGAATTAGAGCCCTCATAGCCCTTATTGGAAATCGTATTTACCTGTCTAGTCAATTTTGGTTATATACACTCAAAGGGAGGTAATCTTAGTGATTCAAATGAATACGAATAGAAAAGCCACACTTGCATTGTTTGCATTAATACTGGTCGGAATTGGCGTACCCCTAGCATCTGCGCAGGGCAACTCCATCCAATACCAGTATTCTGCAGGAATAGTAACCCTCACCACAGATGATATTGCCATCAAGGTGACTGGAAATAATCAAGCACCCCATTTTCACTGGTGGGATCCAAATTCACCTGAAGTTGATTATCACGTGATGTTTGTGAAAATGTTTGAAGCAAATGACACGAACGCTGATGGTGTATTTACCAACGGCACAGACCACATCATTGGAGCTCCATTTGCACTCCCCACAACTGATTGGGATTTTAGCGGTTTTGAAACAGAAGAAGAAAATGGAAACACTACTGCAGTTCACTTTAATTTCACAACTACAACCGAGCATGATCCTCGCCCAGAGGGTGTTGGTGTCAACTATAGTAATTTACCTCCCATGTCAACCTTCGATGTATCAATCGAGGTTAGAGTTCACCTGAATCTATCTACTCCCGGTGAAATGAAATTCGACCTGATTGTTGATGGGTGGGGATGGACCTACGAAGACTCTATTCTAGTACTTCAGTTCACTGTGACTGAGAGTGCCCATGGCCAGCTTCAGGGTTCTGATGCTCCATCTGGTTTCCAGAAAGATGGTACTAAGTTCCAATTCGAGAATGGTTACTTCCAATACGAAGGAACTGCTTTAGCCGCTAACAACACTCTCCAGGTCAAAGCGAGTTACGGAGAAGGAATTGGACAGGAAGCAGGTGAGTCAATCTATCTTGCGTTCGAGAACTTCGGTAACGATACACTCGAATATGATCCAATCCTCGGAATGGATTCTGCTGACTCTACAGGTCTTCCTCTCGACACAATGACTCTTGCTTTGATTGGTGGAGCTGTTGTAGTTCTACTCATAGTTATTGTTGCTGTAAGACGACGATAGAATTAGCTTAGCATGGAAGCAGGCAATCCTGCTTCCCTCCTCTTTTTTATTTCTAATTAATATTGATGAATATAGTACATTGTAGATATTTATTCATAAAAATTCGAGAGCATCTCCCAAAGTTGCTTTGGCTATGACTTTTGACTTATTCATGGTATAAGAAGTAGCAAGTTTACCATACATAGTAGCTGAAAACCTTAACCAAAAGGTATATTTTGTTCGGTGCCTAACTGTTTGGGTACGAACTAAATAGGTTGGACTCATTGTGAAAGATAAGGATACTCGAGACCTCAGTAAAGCCCTTCTCGAAACAGGATGGCCAGCATATCTGACCACAATAGATGGTAGAGGATATCCACAGACAAGAGCAATGTTCAATTTACGGAATAAAGAACGCTTTCCGAAATTGATACCATTTTTTGAGAAGAGAGATGAATTCACTATCATATTCACAACGAATACTTCATCTCCAAAGATTAACGATATCAAAACAAATTCTGCCGCATCTGTCTACTATTGTGATCCAGAATCGTGGAAGGGTGTAATGTTTGGAGGCGAAATTAAGATTGTTGATGATCGAACTGTGAAGAAAGAGATATGGCATGATGGGTGGGAGAAGTATTATCCTGAGGGATACAATGACCCCGATCACACCGTACTCAGATTGACCCCCAATATTGTAAAAGGATGGACCGGAAGTATGACCTTCAGATTGGAATTAGGTGATTCTAAATGATGTCACAGAGAGAAGGTGGATTCCTCATCACCCAGATACATCATCTAGGTCGACGGGTCTTCACAGAACTACTTAAGAAACGCGATATGGAAATCGGTCCTGGGCAGGGTAGGATTCTCTTTGCTTTATGGCAACATGATAATGTCCCAATAAATGATCTGACTAAACGAACTCTATTACGAAAGTCAACATTAAGTGAATTATTAGATAATTTGGAAGCTGCAGGGTATGTTAAACGAATTCAATCAGAGGAAGATAGAAGAAAAACTCTAATCCAATTAACAGAAAAGACTCGAAAGCTACAGAGTACGTACATCAAATTATCAGCAGATATGACCGAAATTTTCTACAAAGGGTTTACACCTGAAGAGATAGACGAACTAGAATTGTATCTTCATAGAATCTTGAAAAATCTTGTATCGCAAGAATCTAACTAAATAATCACCTAGAGAGTTGATGATGAAGAGCAAAATCATATTATTGGGAACAGGAAATCCCAATCCGGACCCAGAAAGATTCGGACCATCAGTAGCAATAACAGTGAATGATTCTTTGTACTTGGTCGATTGTGGTGCAGGTGTCGGAAGAAGAGTGGCTGCAGCGGGGATTCTAGTTTCACAAATCACAAGAGTGTTTCTTACACATTTACACTCAGATCACACAATTGGGTATCCAGATGTCATCTTAACTCCTGGAGTGAATGAGCGAAGCGAGTCTCTGGAAGTATTTGGGCCAAAGGGACTTATAGACATGACTGAACATATCTTGGCTGCGTACAGAGTAGATATTCAGGAAAGAATTGATGGACTTGAACCAGCCAACAAAGATGGATATATTGTCCACCCGCATGAGATTGATGAAGGTATAGTGTACTCTGACAACAATGTACGGGTAGAAGCTTTTCAGGTGAATCATGGGTCCTTAGAGTCATATGGTTACAAATTCGTTTTACCAGATAGAATAGTTGTGATATCTGGGGATACCCGTCCATCAGAGAACCTCATCAAACATGCAGTGGGTTGCGACGTTCTAATTCACGAGGTATATTCTGCACAGGGACTCATAAAGCGAACAACAGAGTGGAGAAAGTATCATTCA
>CAZMBV010000166.1:0-5221 GCA_964564335.1 uncultured archaeon | reverse complement strand
TCTCAGTATCCCAGAGGAATTCTTCTAGGGCTTTTCCTGCTGTTCGCATATCCATGTAGGTGTAGATTATCTCGCAGTGGTCTGCAGGGTAATGCATCCGGGTGACTTGCGCTAGTTTTACACCAAATGAACAACAAACTCGATTGCAGTGGTTACTATATCCACTAATATTCTCACGTACATCCCTGCTACCAACACAATTTACGAAAAGCACCTTACTGGGTTCTCTGCCATCTGAGGGTCGAATCATGTGTGAATCCGTTGGCCCAGTGGGATGAGTTTGCCTATCATACTCAAGTGATGTCAATACATTGGGGAATACACCATAACCATATTCTCCGTAATCTATTGGCTTGTATTCCTCAAATCCTGTTGCGACAATAATCGAGCCAACGTTTAGCTCGATTACTTCATCCTCATCCGTGTAATCAATGCATCCTTGGGGACAAATTGCAGCACAGGTCCCACACCCAATACAGCTCTCTCTGTCCAAGGTGGCAACCAGTGGAATCTGTTGTGCGAAGTTAAAGTAGATGGCTTTTCTGAGAGAGAGCCCGAAGTCGTACTCATTTGGAACTTCTACTGGACAAGACCTGACACACAGTCCACAACCAGTACATTTGTTATCATCTACATACCTGGCTTTCTTACGAATAGTGACTATGAAGTCACCCTCTTTTCCTTCCACTTTTTCAACAGTTGAAAGAGCATGAATAGTGATGTTCCGGTGCTTGCCCACAAAAGATGTCAATGGGGTCATAACACATGCAGAGCATTCTAGGGCTGGGAAAATCTTGTAGATGGCTACATAGTTTCCACCTATATTCACAGTCTTTTCAACGATGTGGGCATGATGCCCACCATCTCCAAGTCCTAATGCGGCATTAATGCCTGCCATACCCCCACCGATAACTAGCACATCAGTAGGTTTGGCTTTCTGGTTCGATTTTTTGGCTGCCTCGCTGACCATAGGAATTAACTCCGGTGTCAGGTTGTAACGACGGCTTCAATCGAGGAGGCGATATAATCTTTCTGTCGTGACCTTAACCATGTTAAGTTAACAGTAATTCACTTGTGAAATGATATGTCTACATCTTCTATTTTATTAGCAAATTCCTCAGCCACACACTCACTACCCATGTAATAACGAGGTGTCGTTAACCTTGAGGTATGTCAAGATAACCCGGCCAAACACCTATGAGTTTCTCGAGAGATTGAAAAAGATTGGAACTCTTTATGCTCCCCAAAAAATATCTGAGAAGTTCTATGACTTCTGTAAAGTTGATGATGTGAAGGATGTCAAGTTTGAGTATCACAGAACGATTCGTCCACCACGCCGCTTCTTTTATCCTGAAAAAGAGGTACTATTTACTTTTGATACTCGCAAAGTGGAATTATACGAAAATCTTCCTTCTGATAAGAAGCAGATTCTCTTTGGAGTTCATTCGTGTGATATCGTTGCACTTAGAACAATGGACTCAAAATTCATGGATAACCAACCAGATCCCTACTACAAGGTGAGACGGGAGAATGGGATTGTCATTGGTCTGTCTTGTCTTCCTGATGAGTATTGTTTCTGTAACTTACGCCGTGTGGAGTATGTCGATGCTGGATTTGATCTCTTTTTCCATGAACTACCAGATGGCTATCTGGTTCGTGTTGGAACAGTGGTCGGTCACAAACTTGTAGATCCCTATGAAGATGAGCTCTTCGAAGAAGTATGCCCGGATGATGTTGAGAACATGTCAAAGTTCGAAGAAAAGCGCTCTTCGATGTTCACTACATACGGTAATTGGGATAATCTTAGATATTTCATGGAGCTGCGTCTTAATCATCAGATGTATGTAAGAGAGAGTGAGAAATGCCTTGGGTGTGGAAACTGCACACTCACATGCCCTTCTTGCAAGTGTTATGATGTTCAGGATATACCTAGTATTGATGGCAGGACTGGTGAACGAATCCGTTTTTGGGATTCTTGCCAATTTCGTTCTCACGGACTAGTTGCAGGTAATTATAATTTTAGAGAAACAAAACAAGATAGATTCCATAATCGATACCAGTGTAAGAACTCCTACTGCTCAGCTACAACCACATCATTTTGCGTAGGCTGCGGTCGATGTACTTACTTCTGCCCTGCTGATATTCAGTTCAAGAAGAACTTGATGGAGATTGCAGGTTACAAAGGAGGGTCCCCATAATGACACATCTTGAAACACAAGATGAAGGGAAAGAGAATATCTACGATACTGCAAAGTGCCGTTTACTGAGAAAATACAAACTTTCTGAGAATGATAGGCTGTTCCTATTTCGATTTGAAGACCCAGAAATTGCAATGAATTGGAGATTCAAACCTGGCCAGTTCGTAGAAGTTTCAGTACTCGGTTTAGGAGAGGTTCCAATCTCAATCTGTTCCTCTGCACGAAGAATGGGTTTCTTTGAGTTATGCATTCGAGAATCTGGCCGTGTAACCTCTCAAATTCATAAACTTGAGCCTGGTGCACTTGTTGGAATTCGTGGTCCCTACGGCAATGGGTTTCCAATGGAGCAATTTTACAACAGAGATTTGTTGTTAGTCGCAGCTGGACTTGGTATGGCTCCGTTGAGATCAGTCTTTCTCTATGCTATTGATAACCGCTGGCTTTTCGGTAACATTACAATCATAAATAGCGCAAAATTCGGTAACGAGCTACTATTCAAGCGTGAACTTGAGGCAATGAAGGATATTGCCATTGCAGAAAATATCTCTATTGTTCAAACTGCAACACGCGATCTTGAATTTAAAGGGCTTCATGGACGAGCAACCACGCACTTTGACAAAGTCAATGTTGATTCTAACAACTGCGCAGTAGCAATGTGTGGTCCTCCTGCGATGTACAAGGGTATGTTTGAGGAACTCATTGCCAGAGGTTATGATCCTCGATACATATTCGTCACGCTCGAACGAAGGATGAAATGTGGAGTTGGCAAATGTGGTCACTGCAATATTGGTACTGCGGCAAGTTGGAAATATGCGTGCAAGGATGGCCCTGTCTTTGACTATTATGCCATCACAAGCATACCGGGGTTGATCTAGAATGACAGTGATAGATGGATGTGATGGTGAGTGCAGGCCAAGAGTTGGTGTCTATGCATTAACATCGTGCTATGGTTGTCAGCTTAAACTTGCCACAGTCAAGAAGATCTTGGAGATTGCTAACACTATAAGCTTTGAGAGCTTCTATATGCTATCGAGCGCGAGTAAACATGTTGCAGATGTAGACGTAGCATTTGTAGAAGGTTCAGTTTCTACGGAGAAGGATTTAGAGGAACTCTTTGAAATTCGAAAACATTCCCGTATTCTTGTTGCTTTAGGTGCATGTTCTGTCAATGGCGGTGTTCAGAGCTGGTCTGAAGGTGAAATGAATCATGACGAGCTATATGGTATAGTGTATGGTACCGCGAAGATTGGGATGAAAGGTCTTCAGGCTACTCCTATTTCAAAACACGTGGAGGTAGATTACTCTCTTCCAGGCTGTCCTCCGGAAGAAGATGAGATTATGTATTTCATCTCTGCCTTTCTATTCGGAACGTTTCCAGAACCCAAGGACTATCCTGTATGTTCGGAGTGTCGACTTGCAGGGAATCCCTGTATTTTGATAGAACGTGGTGCGCCTTGTCTTGGCCCCGTAACAACCGCAGGATGCAAAGCTCGGTGCATTACTTTCAATGTTCCCTGCATAGGTTGTAGAGGACCGGTGCCTCACGATACTGCTTGGTTCGATTCATTGGCTATGACTTTCAAGAACAAGGGAATCTCTGAGGATCAGGTTCGAGAGCGATTTAGAATCTTCGGATCTCATAATCCTGATCTTGAGCCAATGTTGAAGAAGATCTATGGAGGTAGTGAGTAATGCCCAAGACTACGAAGAGGAAATCAACTAAGAAGAAGATTACTCGACCGATTAGTATTGATCACATAGCTCGTATTGAAGGAAAAGCTGGCATTGAGGTTCGCCATGATGGGAAGACTGTAGAGGTTGCTCAAGTCAATATTTTCGAAGGCCCCAGATATTTTGAGGCTATTACGTTGGGTAAATCTGTGGAAGAAGCAACTGCAGTATTCCCAAGAGTCTGTTCATTTTGCGCAGCTGCTCACAAAATAACAGGTATTCAAGCGGCAGAGAAGGCTATTGGTCTTCAACCTACGAAGCAAACAGAAAAGCTTCGTGAATTGCTGTACATTGGAGACTATCTCGAGAGTCATGCACTTCACCTCTTTCTACTCGCTCTCCCAGACTTCTTGGATTATCCAGATGCATTCTTAATGGGAAAGGACTATCCTGAGATTCTTTCAGCAGGACTGGCGTTGAAGGATATTGGAGCTGATATTCAGACTATTATTGGATCTAGGTATATCCATCAAGAAAATGCTATGATGGGTGGCTTTGGGAAACTGCCAACCAAAAAGAAACTAGAAAGTTTAGAAATTCGACTTAAAGGGTTACGAAATGAAGGTGAACAAGCTCTAGAAACTCTAGTAAGCTACAGAAACTGGCCTGAGGTGGATGCTAAGCGATTGCATCTAGCGATAGAGCCGTTTGACAGTTCTTACACGATGTTAGGTGATGTAGTTCATGCTTCAGATGGAACAAAGTTCAATGTTGATGCATACAAGATGCGGATCAGCGAGGATGTTGTTGAACATTCATTTGCAAAACATGGTCATTTCAATGGACAACCATTCATGACTGGAGCGCTTTCAAGATACGTTCTATTCGGTGATAGATTGACTGATAGAGCAAGGGAACTTGCTGATGTTTATGTGGAATATCTTGATGCAAACAATCCTATGTCTAATAATTTCGCTCAGGCCATAGAAGTCGTATATTATCTCCAACGTGCTGAAAATATCATCCGCACTCTCCTCAGTTCGTATAAACCACATGAAAAGCGGATTAAACCTAAAATAACAAAAGCTGGAACTGGCGTATCAATGACAGAAGCACCCCGTGGGATGCTAGCATATACAATCAGCGTTGATAAAAACGGGAAAGTAAAGGGTGCTGATATCATCACACCCACTGCAATGTTCCTTCCAATCCTTGAAGATGACCTGAAGAGAATGTCTGAAGGATTGCTTCAACAGGGAATCAAAGATGCTAAGATTATCGGACTAAAGCTAGAAACAATAGTTCGTTCATACGACCCCTGTGTTTCTTGCAGTGTGCATGTATCAGAAGTA
>CAZMBV010000165.1:2609-5236 GCA_964564335.1 uncultured archaeon | reverse complement strand
CCTGAAGCTCATATGACAATTAACTTCAGAGACCCAGGACCTAATGGAGAGATTGGTACTCTGTCTTTTGATAGCGATGTTGAACCAGAAGTCGCAGTTTGGTCCAAATCGGAAACTACGAATAAGTTCTGGCAGAACAAACTGAGTACCACAGTAGCTATGGCAAGAGGCCAAGTGAAACTTGATGGGTCAGTAACAAAAGCATTAAGTCTCTTAAACAAAATCAAACCCCTATACGAAATTTATCCTGCAGTCCTAAAGGAAATGGGTTTAGATCATATGATATTGTGAAAGATATACTTCAAATCACACTCGTGAATTGCAACACGGACAACGAATAGAATATGGACAATACTGATGTATTCGTTAGGGTATCGGAAACTGCAGGAACATCATTGAAGAATGTGGTTTACTGCTTCTATTCTTGCGTGAGTCTGCGAATCTCTTGAGTTTCAAGGAAATTGTCCATGACAAACATTGTTAGAGTTTTATCTACTGCAGGGAGTCCTCGTAGAAAACCCACAATAAATCGATTCATCTCTTCTACATCCTTGGTACGGACTTTCAGAAAAACATCAAATTCACCACTCAGAATGAAGACTTCCTGAACAAATGGATGCTTTGAAATCTCTTCGCAGAACTCCTTCTGTGATAGCAAATCAGATTCGCCAGGTACCCGGTATCTTATTGTAACAAATATCAATGCAAGGGTCGGTCGATTAAGTTGAATGGGATCGAGTATTGCACTATATTGCCTGATGATTTTATTTTGCTCTAATGATTTGATTCTGGCATGCACGGTTGAAATCCCTTTACCTACTTCTTCAGATATCTTCTGAACACCAACCTTACAATCTTCTTGCAATATCTCTAGAATCTTGAGATTCGTTTCATCAATAACAGAATCGTTACGTTTAGACATGATTCACCAATCCGAAAAATATTCGGTATAATACACAAATTATAGAAATTATTTATATGTTTTGTTGAGTATTCAAAATGATGCTAAAACTGTAAGAAATACATCTCTTTTGACTAATTTCCGAAAAAAATGCATAGGTGATGGCATGAGGCTAATATTGAATTCTATGGTCCTGGGGATGTACGAAGAGGGAAATACAGATGATTGACACACCTATCAATGAAGAGAACTTGAAAGCAGATTTGTATGCAGAGAAATTAGTCAAGGATCTCACACTGGAGGAGAAGTTCCTCATTCTAACAAACCACAACAAGGATGTCTATTTCTCATCGACACCGATTGCAAGACTTGGGATTCCATCAATGGAAATGACTGATGGGCCATTAGGAGTGACATGGCACTCATCAAATCAAAAGTGCACAAGATTCCCAGCAACCATTGGCTTAGCTTCGACCTGGGACAGAAATCTCTCACATCTTATGGGTGAAGCACTTGGTAAAGAAGTAAAAAACGCTGGAAAACACCTTTTACTAGCGCCAGGAGTGAATATTCACAGGACTCCTATGAATGGACGTACATTTGAGTACATGAGTGAAGATCCTTATCTAGTAAAAGAGATTGCAATTCCCTATGTGAGAGGTGTTCAAAGTCAGAAAGTTGGAGCTTGTCTGAAGCATTTTGCTGCGAACAACCAAGAAACTAATCGCAGGACATCAAGCTCGGAGATTGATGAGCGCACACTACACGAAATTTACCTGAGACACTTCAAGGAAATTATACAACAAGCAGACCCATGGTCAGTTATGGGGAGTTATAACAAAATCAATGGAAAATATGTATACGAAGATGTTCAGCTTCTCCGAAAGATATTGATGGATGAGTGGGGGTTCAAGGGTTTTGTGGTAACAGATTGGGATGCTACAATGTATTTGGATGATGCAGCCATCTGCATTAATTCAGGACTATCAATAGAAATGCCAGGACCACATTGCTACAAACTCAAATCTCTTAGAGATGCATTTGAAAAACAAGAGTTTACAGAGTCGCAACTTGACGATATTGTGAAACGATTTCTCAGGATGTTCTTTCTAGCTCGAATCCCAAATCAAAAAGGAACATCTATTGATACTGAAATTGCAACTCAGGTACACTCAAATCTTGCACGTAGGATTGCAGAAGAGGGAATGGTTCTTCTGAAGAATGATCGAGGTCTCCTACCCATCGATCTAAATTCTATAGAGAAAATCGCCCTATTAGGTCCGAACCTAGATATCAAACTCGGACGACCTCAGTATGGCGGCTCATCTGCTGTTGTTCCACCATATGAAATAACCCCTCTTCAAGGGATGACTGAAAGATGCAATGGGAAAGTTGCAATTATTGACGATGCTTCGAATGCTGATTTAGCAGTTGTATTCGTCGGGTTCAATCATGATAAAGGAATGGATGCAGAGTCAGAAGACAGAAGGTCTTTCAATCTACCTCAAGAACAAGTTGATCTTATCCAAAATACGTACAGAGATAATCCAGATACTATTGTGGTCCTTATTTCTGGAAGTCCGATAGGTATGGAAGAATGGTTAGGAGGTGTTCCTGCAGTTCTCGAAGCGTGGTACCCTGGAATGGAGAGCGGCAGGGCAATTGCTAATGTAATCTTCGGAGATGTTGCACCTTCTGGGAAACTCCCATTAACTTTTCCAAAACG
>CAZMBV010000165.1:0-2509 GCA_964564335.1 uncultured archaeon | reverse complement strand
GGCAATTCCTCAAGGTGTGAATTTCTTTCAGAAACGATAGTCTGCTACGAAGATTGAAACCAATAATTGAAAGCTATTATCTATATTTCCGAAATTACCGAAAAGATTTCATATCGAATTCGATAAGAGTTAATACTCATTTTGAATAGTCTATCTTTTTGGTGGTTGATTTGGAGTATGGATACTTCTCAAAAGATAATCGGGAGTACGTCATAACAAGGCCAGACACTCCCACACCCTGGATCAATTACCTCGGAAACAGTGAATACTGCGCGATGATCTCGAACACTGCTGGAGGCTACAGCTTTCATATAGATCCGAGAAACAGACGAATCACACGATATCGATATAACAATATGCCAACTGACAGACCGGGGAGATACATCTACATCAAGGATAGTATGACTGGCGAATACTGGTCTCCCACCTGGCAACCAACTCTAACTATGCTTGATAATTATGTGTGTAAGCACGGTCTCGGATATACAAAAGTTTCCTCCTTAAAATCACTTATTCAATCTGAAGTGACATATTTCGTACCAACTGATAGCAATTTGGAGATTTGGGTCCTCACACTCAAAAACACATCCCTGTCTGAAGATAGGTGGCTCAAGGTATTTTCATATAGTGAATTCTGTTTATGGGAGGCTACTCGGGATCAAAATGATTTACAGTCAGTCCAGTTCCTCGGGATCTCGCGCTTCGACAATAATGTCATCCTATATCATCTCTTTGACGAGAGTACAGGCTATGCATTTTTCACGTCGAATGAGAAGATTGAAAGTTATGATTGCCAAAGAGAGTCTTTCATTGGAAAATATCGTGATGAATCCAACCCTGAAGCTGTGGAAATAGGAGAATGCTTCAGATCAGAGGCTGTCGGTGGTAACCCAATTGCAGCGACTTGCAGTTCTGTAATCCTAAAGCCGATGGAGTCAAAGACCATAATCTACGTACTTGGAGTGGCGCAAGACAAGTCAGACATAAAGGATCTGATTCAAAAGTTTACTGATAAACGAAGTGTAGACAATGAGTTTAAGAAACTAAGTGAGAACTGGGATTCTTTTCTTAATAAAATGAATGTTGAAACAGAGGACTCCGATTTTGATGCAATGGTGAATGTCTGGAATCAGTATCAATGCCGAATTACATTCGATTGGTCAAGATATGTTTCATTCTACGAAACTGGAATCGGAAGAGGAATGGGTTTCCGAGACTGCTCTCAAGATATTCTTGGAGTAGTTCCAGCATTTCCATTAAAGGTCAGACGACGAATAATTGATCTCGCAAAGAACCAATTTCAGAATGGACGAGTATATCATATCTATTTCCCACTCACAGGTGAGGGAGGATTTCCATACTATGTAAAGGAGGATATGCAGTTCTTCAGTGATGATCATTTATGGCTGATACCAGCTGTGAACGAATATATCAAGGAAACAGGGGACACAAGCATCCTTGACGAAAAGGTAGAATTTGTTGACGGCCCACCTGCGACCATCTATGAGCATATGCAGAAGTCTATTGAATTTACTAAGAGTATGATGGGTAATCACGACCTTCCTCTTCTTGGAACTGCAGATTGGAATGACCCACTGAGTATCCCAGGTCCAAACAATGCAGCAGAGAGTGTCTTCGCAGCTATGCTCCTTCACAAGTCACTCACTGAACTATCGGAGCTTAGTAGTCTAATAGGAAGGGGAACTGAAGCTACAATATATAGTGACTACGCAAACAAAACCAAAGATCATCTGAACAAAGTAGCATGGGATGGTGACTGGTTCATTCGTGCATTCGATGACTCTGGTAATCCACTTGGAAGCAAGAAGTGCGAAGAGGGGAAGATCTACCTCAATGCGCAGTCATGGCCTATTCTCAGTGGTGTAGCTTCATATGAGAGAGGCATCAAATCCATGGATGCGGTCAAGGAATATCTTGATACCAAATATGGATTGATTCTTTTGAGCCCTCCATATTCAAAATTCTATCAGGAAATTGGAGCTCTGTCAAGCTATGCACCAGGTCTGAAAGAGAACGCATCAATCTGGAGTCATGCAAATGCATGGGCAATCATTGCAGAATGCATGCTAGGAAGGGGCGACCAAGCATATGAGTACTACAAGCAACTGGCACCACCAACAAAGAATGGAATGGCTTCAATCCACCAAGCTGAACCTTATGTCTATGCTCAAACCATTGCGGGGAAAGATCATCATGCTTTTGGCATGGCAAGACAATCGTGGCTCACAGGTACAGCATCTTGGATGATGATTGCGTCTACGAACTGGATTCTGGGTGTAAAGCCCCAGTATGATGGATTGCTTGTTGACCCTTGTGTACCAACATCGTGGAGAAGTTTCAGGATGACTCGTCAATTTAGGAATGCAATTTATGACATCACATTCTCTAATCCAAAAGGAGTTTCAAAGGGCATTGAATCTGTTCGCGTGGATGATAAGTCGGTCGAAAACAATCTACTACCAATATTCCCTGATGGAAAAACACACAA
>CAZMBV010000164.1:0-5260 GCA_964564335.1 uncultured archaeon | reverse complement strand
CAAAGGCGACGTCTGACTCCACTGATTTTCTTTGGACCAGTAATCATTACATAGTTGGTCTCTTTCTGCTCAACAACAACACAGTGGCTTCCTGCTTCACGACCAACCACCTTTACACAAATTCTACCTGTTTCATACAATGTCATATTAACGCACCTCGCCTGGTCCAAAGTCTACAATCGAGTCACCTCGAAGTATCATCCCTATAGACTGGGAGAATAACGTCTTTTGAATTTGATAGCAATATGAGCCTTTCGCTAGAGCGAGATGAACCCAGGTTCTAGTTCTCATCAAAGAAGGTCTCGATAGCTTTCGTGATGATCGCGGTTACACCGTCAAGATCATATTTTCCCGTATTCAAAATCAAATCATAAATTGATAAATCAGAGATATCAACTTTGTAATATTCAAAGTATCTTGCCTTTTCGCTACCCTCTCGTGCAATGGTTTCACGTTTAGCAAATTCAAAATCAGTACCATCACGAGCCGCAATTCGTTTTATGCGAACTTCAACAGGTGCAGTCAGCAAGATATTCAAATCTGAATCTTTACCTACCATCCAAGCAGCCAGCTGGCCATCAATAATGCAATTTCCTTTCTTCGCAGCTTCTTTCTGGGTGTTATCGATCAGTTCGTCTATGTCCAAATCGCCTTCAGCAATACGACTGAATTCTTCAAGGGTCATACCTCGTTCTTCAGCTAGTTCTCTAAAAATCACTCCAGCAGAAACCCTTCTCAAACCAAATTTCCGGGCTATTGAATCCGCTAGGGAACTCTTCCCAGTCCCATGAAGCCCGCCAATTGTAATGACTCGCTTCTTCATCGTGTCCTACTCACGGGTTTTATTGATAATTCCGCGACGTAAAGCTCTTGAGGATAATGCTCCACCATATGGTCGATTAGGACGCTTGGATGACTTGCTGGATTTCCTACTGCGTCTGTACATTGATCCCTTAGGTAGCTGTAGTTGTGCTCCAGTAACAGGACATTTTCCCCCACTCTTGTACATTTTCTGCCTGTGTACTACTATTCTACCGCCAGGAGTTCTGACAGCGCGATTTGCTCTTCCTCTGGTAAGTTGACCTGGTCGTGGCATTTCCAAACACCCTTAGGTATGCTGTTATCATGGGACCCCCAATTGTTCGCTTTTAAGCAACGCGGTGGGACCTTTCATCCATTACATTGTCTGAGCGGTCATTACCTGAGTGCCCATTAATCTCTGAAGGATACTCGACATGCCAAGACCAACCAGGAAATAGAAGCCCCAGTATGTCATCCCGAATCCAGCAACAGTTGCAGTCCCAATCATTCCATCGAGAAATGGAAGGACCTTCTGAATATTGAAGGGAAGAACAGCTACTATCAGATCTACTCCCGTAGGAGCATAGAAACTTCGAAGTACTGTGAATATCAACATAAAAGGAATCAAGAATATCAAAGATGGCTTGCATCGAGCACCCATTGATTCTCGCTGAATTCTGTCAATGTATGCTTTTCGTCGCTTCACTTTCTTCATCAGTTTCTCGTTCTGGGTACGTTTGGCTTCCTTCTCCATCTCTTGGTATTGCTTCACTTCTGCTTGGTATCGATTCAATCTGCGCATATCTGTAAATCGTCGCATTGCTAAATTACTAAGGGAGGAAACAAATAGTGAAACACCCATAATAAATAACCCTGAATATGGCGGGCTTGCAATTATCCTAAGTAAGTCAGCAAAGAGATCTTGCATACAGATTCTACTCCATTAATGTTTCTGCTAATTCGTGTGCCGCCTCTTCAACTTTGCCTTCACGATTCATAATCCTTCGGACCGTTGAACCAGTGAGAGTTCCAACGGAAACAGCTGCAGCTCGGCACATTTCTTGATGTATCTGAATATCTGTGACTGCTTGTGCATCTCGTGTACGTGTTTCATCACTGGAACGTCTGCTAGCAATCTTTTCGGATTCTGCTTCTACTAGGACAACTGTCTTTGGCTGGATAGCCTTGACCACCCACTCTGGAAGGCCAATTAAGAATCCGTTATTTGTTTGTATGAGTGTGTGTGTATCTACAATGACCTTTGCTGACTTTGATTTTTCAGCAATAGCTTCTCCAGCAAGCCGCTGGTTTGCACGTTGTTGCGCAGTAGGCATCTTTCTCATTTCGTCACGGTCTTTGACTTGACCGTTCTTCATGGCAACTTCGAACATCTCAGTTCCAAAGTTGAGAACTAGCACTTCTTCACCGTGCTGTTCCTTTACTATTTCAACTGCAGTATTGATCACTGTTGTCTTTCCAACGCCGGGTATACCTGTCACAATGACTACGTTTCTAGACTCACTCATCTGGGGGTTTCACCTTTTTTGATGGATGGGTCGGTCGGTCGATTGGAGTAGTTATAATTCCTTCTGTGCTGCAAAATTAACAAAGTTTCGCAAATCGGTCTAGCATCCGACAGATTACCAAGGAAATCCAGTACTTGTGGTTTGTATCTCCACCGCCTCTCAGCATGTGTAAGGACCAGCTGCCATCCGCTTTTTGTTGTTTTGCGAACCAATCGATCCCTTCCATGATATTTTGTTGATCAGGAGGAAATCCAAGTCTTGAGAGAGTATCAAGAGTAGAGAGGATATCTGTGAACCAGAAGGGAAATGAAATTCGAGTCCAATAATCAGGGGCTTTACGATCTGTGTAGTTATCTGCCTTGAAGATACTTGATGCAAGAAGTTCACCAGCATGTAGAATATGTGGATTCCTATAGTATTCTGGATGGGTAGCAAATGCTCGAAGAACCACACCTGTGGCCATGTGTGAGGACACCTTCTCACGACGTGGTTGAACCGGTTCATTGAGAGCTTTAACCTCACCCCATCGTAAGTGCTCAGTACGGAATGGTACTACCCAACCACCATCATCTTGACGAAGGGAATGTAACCATTTGAGACCCCTTCGAATCTGTTCATCATCGATATATCCAGCTTTGATGAGAATTTCCAAGTATGCAGCAGTATAATTCGGACTGTATTGGTCAAGATAGATTCCTCTGAAATCACCTTCATCTGTCTGGCAACTGAAAAGAAATTCAGCTGCTCTCTGTACAGCAGGATGTTCCTTATTCAAGAGATACTTTTCCACTAGGATGCCGAGTTGTCTGAAAGTTTCCAATTGTGCATACCCTGAGATTTCACGAGGATCGTCTTTCTTCTTCGGATATTTCCAAGACCCATCTTCTTGCTGCCTATGTAGAATCTTCAACACAGGAGGAAGTTCCCAAAGAAGTTTAGACGAACCTGAATCCATACCTTTGAGGTCTCTCTGTACTTGGAATTGTAGAGCATTATCTCTAATATCATCAAACTGTAGTAATGGATTATGCATCAGAAATCGCTGCCAGTTCAAGAATCTTCTACTCCTTTGGCCCCTGACACTCTATCTAGTTTGAACTTGCAAAATGGATATATGAGATTTCTTCCTTAGTGGAAAACGGAGAGGTGTGTTTTAATTGATAATGCAAGTTAGTAATACTATGCAACAGATGTATGTTTTGAATTACCCACTCATTTTCTTGGTTGTTGTAATTGTTATTGTCTTATTATATACATACATGAAAAGACGTCAAATCAAATCCACAATGGATGATAGTTGGTTAGAAAATGAAACTTCGAACAATCAGTAGTTAGAAAAAAGAAAGAAAATGAGGGGTCCCTTGAGACCCCTTCTTATTCTACAAGATACCTAACAGGCCAGCGACTCCTTCGCCGCCCATGCCTGAAAGTTGCTCCTTTGCAATCTGCTCGTAATACTGCTTAATGATCGACACCATCAGCAATATTCCAGTTCCGCTTGCTAAGGCTCCAAAGATGTCCGCCGAAGCGGCGAGCACTCCGATGAGGAACCCTCCGAGTCCAGCGACAATAGGAATGTAGCGCTCCAGTAATCGCTCCATGACCTTCTCACTGGTCCTAAATCCAGGAACCATATATCCAGAGTCTAGTAATTGTCTAGATACGTCTCTAGGTGCAATGCCACTGATATCGACCCACACCTTCGAGAAACCCCAACAGAGGAGAATCATAACCGCAGCATATATGATGACATGCTGCACCCCATCTCCTTCCTGAAAGAGGTTGAAAATCCCTTGCGGCGGCGTGATATACCGCGCCAGTCCTTGGTCGGCAATCATTCTCCCGGACGATGCGTCCTTATGGAATATCCCTATCCAACTCAAGAACGGATTAGTACCATCCCGATTGAATGAACTCCAAATCATCTGCCCAAAGAACAGAATGTTTGCAAAGAGAGCCTGTGCAAGAATGACTGGAATGTTTGAAGTGTAAAGTAGCTTGATTGGATATCTTGCTTTCATTCCTCGATACTTGGCATACTGTAATGGTATTTCCACCCGTACAGACTCAAGCCAAATAACTGCTCCGAATATTATGAAAGTGATCGCGAGCGAGAACAGGCTGGGTATCATCAAATGAGGATCTCTAAAGATAAACCATGACGCATCAACAGGTGGACCAGATGCAGTGCCGATACCAAAGGACCGCATGATGTTAGCAATGACTGCTGCGATGATTCCTTTTGGAAGACCAGTAGCATTTGAACCATCTGCACCTATGTAATCGGTTGGTCCGGTACCTTCATTCTGGGTGAAGTCTAACATGTTGAACATAACTTGGCCTGCAACATTTGTCATGATGAAGAGTGAAACTCCAGAACCAAGACCCCAGCCTTTCTGTACAAGCTCATCCATGAGAATTACAATAACTCCAGACATCATTAGTTGAACGAATACAATGAGCATACTTGCTGGATCGAGTTCACCGTAGGCATTTCCAATAATGTACGCGATGGCTTGAAATCCGGTCATGAACAAAGCAATAACCTTCTGACCACCAGTGAAGAGTGCACGGTCTTCTGGATCGCCAAAATCTACATTGATTATTTTTGAACCTGAAAGGAGCTGCATGACCAGACCTGCAGTAACGATTGGTCCTATACCCAACTCCATGAGAGTTCCTCTAGTGCTAGCAAGAATGACTCGCATAGCCCAAAGGTAGTCTGTTCCTACTGTCCTGTCTACACCATAAAGTGGCATGTGGGACATGATTAGGAAGATGATGAGGATCACAGCGGTCCACACTACCTTCTCTCTGAACGACACCTCTCTGTCCGGTGCCTTTACTTCAGGCATTACCCTGACAAATGGTGATAAAGCTTTAAGAAACATCGAGGTCAAAATTTATTGCCTCCACTGCAGGTACTTTTTGGG
>CAZMBV010000163.1:0-5365 GCA_964564335.1 uncultured archaeon | reverse complement strand
TCAGATGCAAAACAACAACAAGAAGAAAATTCCCCTCAGGCTGAAGGAAACCAATTTCAAGTTACTAGAAAGCCAAAAGATATTCTCTACACGATTATCTTTGCAGGATTTGGAATTTGGATATTTGGTACGTTCATATTTAAGACAAACATGTTTGGCGATTTATCATCAATGTGTGGGCCATTCCTAGCTTTAGGAGGATTCTGTTTCCTCTTCGTATCACCAATGAAGCTAAGGAAAGCAGGTTCTATACTTGGGTTACTTGGCTCAGGGGTCGCGTGTTATATGTTCTTTATCATGCAGGAAATGATTGCTACTCATGTTTTGTTTTACTCTATTGAAATGGCGATGATTGCTCTTGGAACATCGCTGTTGTGTTTATTGATTTCCATTTCACAACTCTGCCAGACGTTATAATCAGAAAGGACGTCATTATTCGATACCAAGAATCGAACGATTCTCGGGGGAATCAAGATACACTCTCCATTCAGAGAGTTTGCCATCACGAACCTTTGCAGACCATATGGCAGGACCATCAAGCACTGGCTCATTTGAGCAAGTTGAATAACCAAACATAACAACCATACCGTTCCTCATCTCGACTCTTTGGAAGATATTGGTATAATCAGGGTATGACTCGAAGAAAGTTCGCCAGCCCTCAGTCATTACTTCTTTTCCTTTATGGACATCGTTTTCAGAATCGATGAAGGTATGGTCATCGGTCATTAGGGAAGACAAACCTTCAAGATCTTGACAATTGATGTAATTGTTAAATTGTAAGGTTGTTGCGCTTTTACTGCGAAGACCTAGGAGTTCGAGATTTGACCCCATGAGAATGTGCTCTTTTGACTCCATGAATTCGCAAATCTGATGTCTACTGAACACCCAAGAGGACTCATCATAATATTCAGTCCCAAAGTATGAAAGAATCTGGTTTGAAGCCCACGGGCCCAAAGATGTCATGTAGTATTCGTAATCGTCCTGAATATCCTGCCACAAATGATAGCCTACCTTTGATAGTACCAACAAACCACCACGAAGGTAGATAACGTAAGCAACGGGAATAACCTGATTCATCGATAGGATATGACTTAGAGTGGACATTCTTGAACTTTGCGGACTCCGAGAAGGTAGTAGGAGATAGCTTAGGTCATGAGCCGCTCTCGAATTACTCTATCAATGTCTATCCTTCGAAGTTTTCTTACGGCGGGTAGTGTAGCAATTATCGCAGTAAAGATAGTAAGGAGCCCTATTTCTACCACCATCAATAAATCAAATGATGGAGTATAGAATGGAATATATGCCCTCATGAAACCATCCAATAGACTTGTGAATAACTGGCCTATTGGAATAGAAACCACAATTCCGAATAGACTCACAATAAAGACCTCAATGAACAGAAGGCGAGTTAATGATCTCCTTGGCCATCCTATCGCTTCAAGTTGCGCAAGCTCCGGAGTTCTCTCACTAGTACTGATTGATACAATATTCCAGACAACAGCCAATAATAGAGCCATTGCCATGCCTGCCATTCCAATTGCTATTGCTGTACCTTGAGACTCACTGAGGACACCGCTTGATGCCTGCGATTGTGTCATTGAATTCTCAACATCATCGAGAGCAAACACCTCTTCGGCGACCGCATCAGGATCGCTGCCTTCAGAGATTCTTACGAATGCTCCGCTTATCATCTCTTTACCAAGATAATTCATGGCTTCAGTAAATTCAATGTAAAACACATTGAGTGGAGAACTGACTATTCCGACAAGAGTGAATTCTACCGTGGAATTACCTAGAGTCAGATTGAGTTTGCTATCCAATTGAACACCCATTGAATTCGCGATTGTGACATCAACAAGAAGTTCATGTTCATTTTCAATATTTCGACCTGCTTCGAATTTGAAACGGTGCAGTGCACCTTCAGTGTTAATACATAATAAACTGACCAGTTTATCCTCTCCTGAAATAATTGCAGAGGTCCCTAGTTTCAGATATGGTTCGTAGGTTGCAATGCTGCTGATTGGAGTAACAATACTTGCAACTTGTGATGAGTTAAGAGGTTCCTTAAAATCAACTAATAGGTCCCATTGTTCATATTGATTCATATATGAAGCAAGGCTGTTGTTATATCCAGTAACTATCGATGAACCCATGAATGCCACACCAGCACCTAGAGAGATTCCAATAATCAGCAAAGCAGCTCTTGTTTTGTTAAGGGACATACTTCGCACTACATACTTGTAGCCATAACCTTGTATTCCAATTTTCCGTCCTAACTTCTCAAGGATAGTTTCTCCAACATATCCTTTCTCCATCATCCACCCACGAATCGCCCGAATAGGTTCATAACTAGTGATTTTCCGTGTTGGAAAATATGCAGCTAGGAGTACAGAGCCAGGTCCAACAACAAGTGCGACTAAGTAGACGGTAGGAGAGATAGCAGCTGCTTTAGCTTCCATTGAGAACATGATAAGAATCTCGCTTATTATAGCTCTACCTCCAGGTTCTCCTAGAGGAATAGCGATGAGAGTTGTAATCAAAGCCAAAGATCCGAACCAGAGAAGATAGGCTTTCTGGATAGCTGAGTCTGAATAACCCAGAGACTTCGTGATTCCGATAACCCTTGAATTTGACTGGATGATTCTACTAACAGTTGTGTAAACTACAAAGGATGCAACTGCGAAAATTAATCCTGAAAAAAGAACTATCGCCTCATCTGCGATGTCGAATCTCTGTAGTTCAGCACTTCTCAAATCAGAAACTCCGAGAGTAGTCACTATAGGATAAGGTGCTATCTCTGCCAAAATTAGACTCGTGATTGTTGTCTGATTGAATCCTGGTTTAAAACGGACCAGAATTTCATTTACTATATCCTTTTCACCAGTACCTGTATAGGAAAGCTCTTGAAGTACAGATATGTCGATCCATATAGGAGCAATTGAAGAGAACGTGGCTCTGGAAGGAGCATCAATAAGCTGTTTTGGATTTCTGTGTGGTAATAGGTGTTCTATTGAATTTACAATCCCTACAACTTCTACATCAAATTCAGTCCCAAACACAGACACGGTCAGCTCTGAACCAATAGTTAGTCCATTAGATGATGCGAATGACCTCTCAACAAGAATTGTTCTATTATTCAAAGGATCCAAGTATGTACCTTCCGACAGAATTAGTTTGAATACATCGGGAGATGAGCCAGGATCAATTCCATAGATATCTGCCGGATTCTTGTCATGGCTGGGATAACTTACCTCACCAAAGACATGATACCTACTTGCAACACCTTCAATCCCTTCAATGTTTTCAATTCCTGAAATGTAATCTCTGGGAACAGAATATACTACAGCCATAAAATCAGGGGCTGCATAAGTTTCGTAGGTGGCATCTAGACTCACTCTCATTACTGGAAACATTGCAGAGAAAGCTACGTAACAGAAAACTCCAATGAAAACAAGTGTTAGACTACTAATCACTTTCCCTCTCTGACTGAAAATCTCCTTTCTTGTCTTTCGAAGAAGTGTACCAGCCAATCCTATTCTTCCTCCCCAGACTCGGAAATACCATACACTTTTCCAGATCTCAGAAAGATTGATCTATCAGCGACCTTAGACACTGATGTCTGGTGAGTGACTGCGATTATTGTGGTTCCAGTTTTTGTATTGAGTTCTTTGAGTAATGCCCAGATTGCATCTGAAGTTTCAGCATCCAAATTACCTGTTGGTTCATCGAGAACAAGAATAGGAGGTTCTTTTGCGAGACCCCTAGCAATAGCAACACGTTGTTGCTCACCACCACTCATCTGTGATGGATAATTATCTGCTTTATCAAGAATGCCGACTAATTCGAGGTAATGTAATGCACGTCTATGCAGCTCATGTTTGTCTTTGATATCCAAGGCAATCCCAATCTCAACATTCTCGACTGCTGTTAGTGTAGGAAATAGATTATAGAACTGAAACACCAATCCAGTACTTTTACGTCGGAAATTCGTTCGTTCATCACGACTCATTTTGGAAACATCAGTTCCGGATATAATGACATTACCTGATGTCGGTACATCCAAAGCGGAAATCATATTCAGAAGGGTTGTCTTACCAGAACCAGATTGCCCTAGAATGGCTATGAATTCACCTTTCATTATTTCAAAGGATACACCACGGAGAGCATGTACAATTGTCTCGCCCAGTGTGTATTCCTTTTTCAGATCTTCAATTTGGACCAATGAAGTTGAAGTCGCCATGATATCTTCACCTTTACTAATTACTGTACTCAAACGTATAAGAACTGGAACACAAACGCATCTAGAGGGGGATAGGGTAATAGATTCTTTACGTTGAAGTAATAGTACATAAAGAGAATTTTACCTATTACTGCATGAGTGAATGACAATGGATCTCGCTAAAGTTTCCAAGGCTCTTTCTAATCCCATGAGAGTGAAGCTGCTTGAATACTTGTTA
Source organism: uncultured archaeon (assembly GCA_964564335.1). GTDB lineage: Archaea > Asgardarchaeota > Thorarchaeia > Thorarchaeales > Thorarchaeaceae > SMTZ1-45. The sequence continues at coordinate 908 of CAZMBV010000163.1, read as the reverse complement.
GAGAAGCGAATCATGAACAAAGGAGACCTGATGGCAGAATTTGGGATTGAGCGTGCAGCACTCGATCACCATCTTAAACCATTGAAAGAGGCGGGTCTTATTGAAACAATAGATGTTGTCATTGATAAGGTAAGGAACTGCCTTTGTTTTCCTCTCGTTTCAATCAGCATTGAAAGTAAACAAGAGATATCACCGAATGTTGTTAGAGATGTAGTAGGAGAAGAGATTGAAAGCGATATTAATCATGATGAAATTCAGGAGAAAGCTGAGAAAGAGGTAGAACGAGGAAATCTGAATCAGGCAGATGCTGTAGCAATTGTAAGAACACTCTTCGAACATCGAGGAAGAGGAACCAAGAATATGTGCTCAGTCTGTGGAAGAATTAAGAAGATGGCAGACCTATCACTCTGTAACCAATGCTTTCGACCTGTATGTTCAAATTGCTCTCGAATGATTGAGAAAGATAAGGAATCAAGAGAATTACTCTGTGATAGATGCGTTTCTCATATGTTTGGTTAGGTCCAGAGATGTTAACGAATTAAGGAGAAGTTCTTCTTTGTTTTGATATGCTTTTGAAAATTGGATGAGGACCCTCAAGCAAATCGTCATTAAAGGCATCCCAAGCTTTCTTTCTTGGATGATAGGATTTCTCAAGAAGCAGAACATCAAGACCTAGTAGAGCAGCACTTCTTGCACATGTGGAACCAGCAGCACTCCCTCCAACAACTATAAGATCGTACAACACAAATCATTCCTTGTTATTTTTAGAAATCATAACACCTTCTTTTGATTTTGTTGATTACCTATGAGGACTTCAGGTTGATAGATAAGAATCGGTAAGATGAATTACAAAGAAAATGGAAAATTCAGAGACTCGTTGAATTAGCGCATTACTAAAGGTATTAATT
>CAZMBV010000162.1:2338-5374 GCA_964564335.1 uncultured archaeon | reverse complement strand
GCGGAACCAGAAGTCAAGAGAGGTCCAGTAAGAATAAGAAAGAAGCGATGGTATGAAAAATTCCGTTGGTTCATATCATCAGAAGGCTATCTGGTTCTTGGTGGGCGGGATGTTAAGAGTAATGAAAATATCGCCAAACGTCAAATGGGTCCTAACGATATTTTCCTACATGCTTCAATTCATGGAGCGCCATATACCTTGATCAAAGTCCCTGATGAAGCGCCAGGTCAGCAAACAATAGAAGAAGCTGCACAGTTTGCAGTCACATTCTCCAGAGCGTGGCAAGATGGTCTATCTGGAGGAGATGCTTTTTGGGTAAATCCGGAACAAGTCAGCTTCAGCCCACCGTCAGGAGAACACTTGCCTGCGGGATCGGTTATGCTGTATGGAACCAAGAATTACATAAGCAAAGTGCCTGTGGAATTAGCAATTGGAGTATTATTGGAAGAAGAATATGCTATTCCAATGTCTGGCCCTCCAACTGCCATAGAAGCCCAAACTGAGTATTCTGTTCGCGTCATTCCAGGTGGGGAGAAGAAAGGACAGGTTGTCAAAACAATACAGGATAAGCTGAAGAAACTTGTTCCAGAAGAACTTGCTCATCTAGTAAGTCAGATTCCACAAGAAGACTTGATGCGCTGTCTACCTGCAGGTGATGGAACAGTAGTAAATGATTCATGATTCATTGTGAATATGATTTGTGCACGATACAGACACATTTAAAATCGGACAGATGGAAGTTCAGTCTGAGAAGACACTCTATCAGTTAGCCTATGAGTGTCAAACCAACTTCTTGCGATTGGAGGATAGTTCGTGTCTGATCCTAGTCATTCAATGTTTGTGAAAGACATCATGGAGGTCAATGTTGTTACAATGTCCCCTGATGCATCGGTATTTGAGGTCTCCAAATCTATGTCTGAAATGGATATAGGTTCGGTAATTATCACGGATAAGGATAGACCTGTAGGAATCATAACTGAATCTGACATTGTTAGACGTGTTATTGCTGAGGAAAAAGATACGAAGACGACATCTGCGTCAGAGATTATGTCCTCGCCAATTATTCATGTGGAACCGGGCACTGGACTTACAGAAGCAATGAGAGTCATGGCAAAGAGTAACATTAGGCGAGTAGCAGTTCTGAAGAATAATTCCCTAGCAGGAATAATTACATCAAGAGACATCCTTCGCTGGTCTCCAGAACTTATCGATATTCTGGTAGAATCGTTGCGACTCAAAAACGAAGAAACAGTGCAAGAAAGGTCAGAGGAAGATGATGATGAACTCATTGCTTATGGTGGCGAATGTTCAAACTGTGGAGAATATTCAACAGATTTAGTTCTTGAGGATGGTGAATATCTCTGCGAGTCATGCCGCGAAAGTTGGGAAGACAGTGATTGACTACTCCTGTCATTCGGTGATTTGTATACAATTTAGGAGGATAAAAAGATGCAAGTAAGTCAGATTATGATTGAAGCAGATACGATAAATAAAGACCAAAGACTCTCATTTGCCCTAGAGCTATTGGATAAGAAGGGTGTTGAACGACTAGTTGTAGTTCAAGATGGAGAAGTCACGGGTATTCTAACATATGCAGACATTGCAGATCGATTGGGTGTGAGTAAGGTGGTAGCCCTATCGATTAAAAGACTCCATGTTTCGAGTGCAATGACTGATACCGTCATTACCGTTGGGCCTGATGATGATGTGACAGACGTAGCTCAACTTATGATTGACCGTGGTATGAGCGGATGCCCTGTGGTTGATGAGGATAACAAACTTGTTGGGGTTATAACTAAAGTGCAAATCTCCCAACTGGTGGATAGATTTGATAACATCAAGGTTTCCGAACTTATGACAAAGGAAGATATTCTTCAAGTAAATCCTGTAACACGTCTAGTCAAAGCTCGTGGAGATATGCTTGCAGCTGGATATTCTGGACTTCCAGTTACTGACGGAGGACGTGTACTCGGCTTGATTACTGAAAGAATGGTTGCTGATGCCATGGCACGTTTCACTGTGGAAGTCCCCGATAAACATAGAGCAAATCAAGTACGACAGATTCGTGTCGTAGATGCAATGCTACAACAGCCACCACTTATTGGTCCTGGAGATTCCATAGCTGAAGCATCTAAAAGGATGCGTGAAGCGAATCTGAATACTCTCCCTGTAGTGGAGAAGGCGAACAGATTGATTGGGATGATTAGTGCTACTGACCTAACTCGTTTCGTTGCAAACAAGTTTAAGGTGTAGATTGCACCTGTATAGTATTGGTCACTACCAGCAACTGACCACACCGATGTGGTTGTAAATGGCAATAGATTTGGTCCTCAAAGATGGTATAGTCATTGAAAATGATAGAGAGACCATCCGATCCGTAGCAATAGATAGAGGAAAAATTGAGAGGGTCTATAAGCATGGAGAGGAACCAGAAAGTAAGAAAGTCATAGATTGTAGAGGACTTTACATTCTTCCCGGTCTTATCGATATGCACGTTCATCTTCGAGATTTGAATCAGTCAGAGAAGGAGGATTATGAAACTGGTACAATGGCTGCAGCAGCTGGTGGAATTACAACAGTTGTAGATATGCCTAATACAGACCCTCCTGTGTTGACACGTAAAGTACTAGATCTGAAGATTGCTAACGCATTGAAAAAGCGATTCGTTAACGTAGGTTTCTATGCAGGGATTGGTAAGAAATTTGATGCGTCTATGGCTCCAGACATACTTGGTTTCAAAGTATATCCACATGCACCATTGCTCTATGGAATTCGGTATGATGAGAAGCAAATAAAGAAGTGTTTTCGACTTGCTACCAAGCATGACCTCCCACTTCTTTTCCATCCAGATTCTTCAACAATAGATGATAAACCAGAAACAAGAGAGGAATTCTTCCTTATCCATAGCTGTGAAAGCGAAGTAAACTCACTTAAAGCATTTTTAGATGCGAAGGAGGAATATGACACTAGACTTCATGTTTGTCATGTGAGTTGTGCAGCCACTGCAAGGTTGATTTTAGAACATAGGGCAGAACA
>CAZMBV010000162.1:0-2238 GCA_964564335.1 uncultured archaeon | reverse complement strand
GGACCAGGAATTGCAGGAAAAGTACCAATACGCAAAGCGTAAAGACTGCAAAGCAAATAACAGTGTAATTACTTAATATCATTGAGTTGATTCCTCGTGTCCAATATGTATTCGGATGAAGATGGCTATTTCTTGGTGAAACTTGCTAGAAAGACTGTTGATGAATTTGTCACTCAAAAGAAGAAGTCAAAAGTTCCTGAAAACACACCAGAACGTCTCAAAGAGAAATCTGGAGTTTTCGTTACACTGAGCTCTATAACAGAACAGAGAGTTTCATTGCGTGGGTGTATTGGACGCCCTTACCCTTCACAACCTCTGGTTGAAGGCACCATTGATTCTTCGGTGGATTCTGCGGTTAATGACCCCCGTTTTCCACCAGTTACTCCAAAGGAACTTGATACCATCATTATAGACCTTAGTGTTCTCACACCTCCTAAGAAGATCGAGTATTCAAAACCAGATGATTTGCTGAACCTTGTAAAGGTAGGACGTGATGGGTTAATAGCTATACAAGGAATGCGGCGAGGTCTTCTATTGCCACAGGTACCTGTTGACTGGAAATGGAATACTCTAGAGTTCTTAGAACACACCTGTAACAAGGCAGGTCTTCCAAAAAATGCATGGAAAGACCGAGAGACAGAGTTCATGTCCTTTCAAGCTGAAATATTTGGTGAAGAGAGTCCCAGAGGTAATATAGTGAGGGACCCAAAACATCCTAAATGTGATTAGAGGTGATTGTGTGAATACACTCCCCCCCGAGATTGTTGAAACTCTGAAGAGATTCCTTGAGGAAGATGTCAGGTCAGGAGACCTAACAACTAACGTAACAGTACCGATAGAGAAGACTGCACTTGCCACAATCTATGCAAGAGAGAAGGCTATTCTCGCTGGTGTAAAAGAGGTTGAGGCAATTGCATACTTGACAGGTCTCACCCATGAGGTCCTTGCATTTGAAGGAAACTGGGTAAATCCAGAAGACCCCGTCATCCGTCTCAGGGGAAGCGCGAGGACGTTACTTACGGTAGAACGATTGTGTCTTAACATCATGCAAAGGATGAGTGGTATTGCTACAAAGACCTATAGAATGGTAAAAATTGCTAGAGAGGTAAATCCCAAAGTAAAGATTGCTTGCACCAGAAAGACCACGCCTGGGTTCAGGTTCTTCGAAAAACGCGCCGTCATCATTGGGGAGGGGGATCCGCATCGCTACGCGCTGGATGATATGGTTTTGATAAAGAACAATCATATAACTGCAGTAGGAGGAGTTCGAGCTGCAGTCAAAGCTGCAAAGGAAGCAGTATCGTTCAGTAAAAAGATATCCTGTGAGGCTCGAACACTTCAAGAAGCTGAAGAAGCAATTGGAGAAGGTGCAGATATCGTCCTCCTAGATAATTTCTCACCAAAGGATGTTGGTGGTCTGATTGAAGTTCTCAAGAGCAAAGGCATACGAAACAACGTTATCCTTGAAGTCTCGGGTGGGATTGATGAGAATAATGTTCGAGAGTATGCACGCAATGAGATTGACGTGATTTCATCAGGATCTTTGACTCATTCCTATGATTCGATAGATTTCAACATGAGACTCTCTTTGAACTAAGATTTGGATTCAATCAATAATCGATTGAGGAAGGGAAGTGAATGAATAGCGATACTAGTGTGAGTAAACTCAAGATTGTAAATGAGATGAGTCTTGAAGATTCGCAAGCAATGAGTACAAATCTTCGTAACTTCAATATTGAACAATCAAAGGGACTTTCCACGAAACCTGAAACCAGCTTCAATCTAACTCTGAGAAGTGAAACAGGAGAAGTAGCTGGAGGTATAAGAAGTCGAGCTTTCTATCAGAGTCTGACTGTCGATTTTCTCTGGATAGATGAGAAATTCCGCAGGATGGGATATGGAAAGGAACTAATGTTGAAAGTTGAAGGATTGGCGAAAGAACAGGGATGTATATCTGCTAATACCATGACCTATTCATTTCAAGCACCTCAGTTTTATGAAAAACTCGGATACAAGACAGTAGGTGTCTTTAAAGAATATCCAGACGATATCAAGAAGTTCTTCCTTGAGAAGAAATTGTAAAATGAGAATGGTGCCCCGACCGGGATTCGAACCCGGGTCTTTCCCGCTGTTTAGGGAATCTAAACAACTATAGGGTCGAAAACCCTAGATGCTGGGCCGGGCTACACTATCGGGGCCTGTTTAGAAACTGGAACTTTGTCATGTTGTTATTAAGAT
>CAZMBV010000161.1:0-5409 GCA_964564335.1 uncultured archaeon | reverse complement strand
TTGTAGATATAGCAAAGAAACATGGGATTCGTATCATTGGACCAAACTGTATCGGTGTAGTAGATACGCTCAGTCACATTGACACATTTTTCCTACCCGAGTATAGATGTGGTAGGCCAAAACCCAGTAACGTTGCCAATATCTCCTTGGTATCTCAATCAGGAGCCTTTGCAGCGGCAATCTCGGACTGGACTTCTGAATTAGGTCTTGGTGTTAGTAAACTAATCAGTCTAGGTAACAAATGTGATGTAGATGATGATGATTTACTCTGCTATCTGGCCAATGATGATTCAACTCAAGTCATATGCTACTACACAGAGGGCTACGATCAAGACAAGGGTCGAACTTTCTTTGATACTGCTAGTAGAGTGACTCCACACAAGCCGGTCCTTGTTGTCAAGTCAGGAAGAGGACAGAAAGCAAAAGCTGCAGCGAGTTCTCACACAGGGTCTCTTGCAGGGTCAGATAAAGTCGCTGATGCTGCGTACAAGCAATCTGGTGTAATCAGAGTGAATGACTTTGAACATATGTTTGATGCAGCTAAAGCTCTTGCAATGCAACATGCTGCAAAGGGAGATAGAGTTCTAATGGTCACTAATGGCGGAGGTCTGGGTGTTATGACAACTGATGCACTCGAAGCCACAGGGTTAGCCATTCCATCCCCATCAAAAGAACTAACACAAATTTACAAAGAGCGCTTGCCAGCCTATTGTGCGGTAGGAAATCCCATAGATGTTGTGGGAGATGCAAATTCAACTAGGTATGATATTGTCTTCGAAGAAGCAATCAAGAGTGGTGAATATGACATGTATGTAGTAGGTATGCTCCTTCAGACCCCTAGTCTGAGCATGGAGATCACCAACGTGATAGCAAATCACCAAAGACAATCAGGGCTTCCCTTTGTTGTGGTTTCAATGGGAGGCGGATTCACTACAAAAGCGGGGGAGATAATGGAATTAATGGGTGTACCAACATATGCAACTGGTGAAAAGGCTGCACTTGCAGCAAAAGGGCTAGCACAATATGGAGAGATCAAATACAGGCATAAGTTCAACAAAACTCGCATCTCGGATAAACCATAAAAGGAACTAACTGCGGTAGCAAGTAGAGTAGAGGTCTGGAAAACGATGAAGGAAGCGAAAAAAATCTTCAAGACTGCCCTCGAAGAGGGAAGAACGTTTGTACTGGAGAACGAAGCAAAGGACATAATGAATGCATATGGGATCCCCATTCCAGCTTATGACACAGCAGTGACTGCGGATGAGGCTGTGGAAAAGTCCAAGGCAATCGGTTATCCTGTAGTGCTAAAGATACTTTCCAAGGATGTTTTGCACAAATCCGACGCGGGAGGAGTTAAAATCAATCTTAAGAACGATGATGAAGTTCGTAAGGCATTCACTGAGATTATGGATAATGCAAAGAACTACGGAAAAGAGAAGGGAATTGAAGTAGATCTCAGTCGTGGCGTCTTCATTTCTGATTTCGCAGAAATGGGGACAGAAATTATTGTTGGCGTCACAAAGGACCCACAATTCGGTCATGCACTGATGGCCGGACTGGGTGGTATCTTTGTAGAAGTTCTCAAAGATGTATCATTCAGACTGATTCCCTTCACTGAGATTGATGCTAGAGAGATGTTGAAAGAACTGAAAGCGTATAAGATTCTTGAAGGTATCCGCGGTGAACCTGCAAGAGATATAGATTCCTTAGTCGAGGTCATGCTGGCCGTATCTAAAATGATTGATGAGAATCCTGAGATTAATGAACTGGATTGTAATCCAACCTTTGTGTATGAGAAGGGAAAGGGTACTCTTGTCGTTGATGCACGAATTCTTATAGGTGAATCAGAAGTTAGCCATTGATTAATTTGTAGACAAGAATCAGACCTCTCTTTAGATCAGCGTCCTGAATGGGAGTAGTTGGAGAATCTTTAGTTCTACTAGCTAGAAGTAAAATCAATGCAATAAGACGTGGTACCAGTCGTGCATATTGCAAGAGGAAGTCCTTATTCCCTGTAGAGTCTACAATTAACCCTTCGAGTCGTCTGACCAATAGTTGGATTCTTTCTTCAACTCCATCGCCTGGCTGAAGGCTTTTGAAAATCGATATTGCTGCTGAATCATCCTGAAGGAAGTCAGATGATACTCCTACACTCTCTATCAGCTCTAATGAACCAATAATGATAGAATCATAGTGTTCCTCTTCAAGACGTTTAATGCCCTGTTTCACAGCCTGAAGTTGGCCAAGTATCCTTAATGAATTTGTTAGAATAGAACGAGCTGCGCCAGACGTGGCCTTTGCCATCTGAATAAAATGCCCACCATATTCTTTCTCAAGGCTTGCAGCAACTGATGCATTCAGCTTCTTTTCAAATCCTGGAGAGAAATTCACACTAGCGGCTTTAGGAAGCAGAGTGTGAGAGCCCAGTTGGCGAATTACGGTAAGAGCTTTGAAGTCATAAAGTTCAACATAGAATAGAAGTATACGTACAACATCATAAGCTGTTTCGAAATCAGCTTCTGTAGCAACATTCCGCCCTTGCCCTTTGCATGCAAATGCACTGAGTAACGCCCAAGCTGAGAGCATACTACTACAGAAATCTTCAACCTGAGTTGATGATTCAATATCATGTTCTTCAAGAAATCTAGAGAGTTTGTCTGTAGCTCCAGAGATTCTTTGGAGGGTAGTTCCACCAACATGAAGGTCTGCAATGGATTTGATAAATCCACGAGCTTCGCGAGATGGGGGTCTCAGAACAATGCCAGGTTCTTGTCGCGTAACTGTCCACCATTTCGAAGCAGAAGTAAGATAATCAAGAAGATCAACAGACATTGTTAGATGATCATGAGTGACCATTGTTTCAGAGTCTATGAATGCTATCAACCGAGTTGTAAGGCGAATGAATCTATTGAGATGAATAGATAGTTTTTCACCAGCGAACACAAAGTCAGCAAACCTAGATACAACTGAGTTGATTTGTTCCACTGTTTCGTCATCGAGCTGCGTGTTTATGAGACCTCGATAGACATCAACTGGAGTTCTAGCCAATATCGCATAGTCTCCTGTAATATCAAATCAAGGAATTTGCCATATAAAAGACTGTGTCATAATGGGTTCAAAGGTCACTTTCCATATCGTCTTGAACGTTCACCATAGGAGCGCAATGCGCGCCAGATGTCAATTCGTCTAACAGCAGGCCAATAAATCTGTGCAAAATATAGCTCTGAATATGCAGATTGCCAAAGAAGAAAACCGGACAATCGTTCTTCACCTGATGTTCGAATAATGAGATCAGGATCCGGTACACCACTTGTATAGAGATGACCTTCAATTACTTCTTCAGTGATATCGGAGGGTGTCATTGTACCAGCCTGTATCTTTTCCCCAATCGCTTTTACAGCATCTACGAGTTCTGCTCGACCTGAATAGCCAATAGCAACATTGAGGATATGATCTGTATAACCTTGAGTTTCTTCTTCTGCAGCCATGATTGCTACTTGAACATCCTCAGGTAAGAGATCAACTCGTCCGATAGCTTGAATCCGTACTTTGTGTTTATGAACATCAGGATTTCCTACAACTTCTGAGAACTTGTCTTTCGCCAAATTCATAATTTCTCGAACTTCATCTTCGTTTCTGTTAAAGTTCTCTACCGAAAATGCATAAAGTGTGCATACTTTAACGCCAGCCTCCCAGAGGATACGTAACACTTCCAAGACTTTTTCTGCACCTTTATAGTGACCAAACCATGGAACTTCCATACCCTGTTTTTTGGCATAACGTCGGTTTCCATCTAGAATAATACCAACATGGCGTGGGGAGTGTTTTTTATCTAACTGCCGATACAGGAAGTACTCGTATAATCGATAGACAGGTCCGGTAATATTCAACGATAACGCCCTCTGCAATGAGTAGTCGAACATGTACCCCTAATAGAGTTGGTGCTAGGAATGCTGGTGTACTAAATCATTGCTGCGACTTTTTCTGCAGCACGTTTCATATCCAAGAATATTAGCCCGAGCTTAGCATTTGCAGTTGTAGATACGGTAAGACAGGCATTCATTCCAGCTTGAACAACAAGCAACCAGCCATTGACACCCTTGACGTTTACTTGTTCTAGCTCTCCTTTACCCAGTTCCATTGCAGCCTTCTCCCCTAGAGTCAGCATTGCTGCAGTCATAGCTGCTACCTTTGCTTCATCAACATCAGTGGGAAGAGCTGATACAATTGGGAGCCCTTCAACACTTACTATAGCACAGGCTTCAATCTCAGGAATACTTCCCTGAAGTTCGTTCAGAACACCTTCGAGTGTATTTTCGCGGGATTCTCCCATTTTGTTTCACCTTTAAATTACTTATACATGCGTTTTAATATGACTTCTCGTGCTATAGCTTGGAACGCCCTCTTAACTCCTACGCCTTGTACTGCAATGGTCTCATAGATTGGAACATTGCCTCCAAGACCGAGGAGATCAAGCATTTCATCACGTGACATTCTGTTGGGCAGGTCTCTCTTGTTAAGCATGACCACGATAGGAATTTCGCGCCCAAGAGCATCACCCAAGAATAATTTCAATTCTTCAAAACTCTCTGTATTCTCATCACGCTGGTCTGGTGATGAATCGGCTACAAAGAGGATACCATCGGTACCCTGTAAGACTACTTTTCGCTGATGCCTGTGCCTCTTCTGTCCTGCTACTGTAAAGACATCAAAGAGGACACGGCCGCCAGCGGACATTGGCACGTAATCAAAAAAGAGTGTTCGATTGGTTTCATCCTCGATAGCAGTGAACTCTCCCTTCTGTAGACCTTCTACTTTTCCATAGAGCCATCTGAGAGCTGTGGTCTTACCGCCTAGACTGGGACCATAGAAGACTAGTTTCAAATGAATTCTGCCCTTGTCGTCTTTGCGAATTATCAACACCTCATTATATCGAAACTTGGGTCCTGTGTGGGGAGATTAATTGAGTTAGAAATCATGTCTCATAAAAGCCTTTGTGGGACAAGAATCTTGTATCTCATCAATCTAGACCTGTTATTTGAACCATTATCTAATATTAACTATATTTGGATACACCTAGAGTTGATAGGACACAATGACCTTTGCAATTGTTGTTGCTTTCAGGTCATACTCGTTCGAGCTCAGCTAAGGCGGACTTAAGGTCTTCCTCGTCTAGCTCACTGTCCTTGGGGGACAATGGTTCAACTGCTAGGAATTTATCAAGCTCATCAGCTAACTGCACACCTTGCTTCTTCATCACAAGCCGGATCAGGCCAATATTGACTTCTGCCTCTGATACTACGCAGAGTACACCTTTTCCGCAGGCTGAGGCGAAGATCTTGCCCTCTGAAAATTCAGAAGTGACTATCTCAAGCTCCCCAATCTGCAGGTTCTTGCCCTGCTCCTCAC
>CAZMBV010000160.1:2605-5451 GCA_964564335.1 uncultured archaeon | reverse complement strand
ATTGTGAGAAAGTTTGATGCATAGCTGAGTTGTTCAAGTGTGGTAATATCGACAACATCAAATCCCCACCCAGTTATGTAACTGAGAAGATTTGTACTCTCTTTCTCTTTCTCGTATTCTCCTGGACCTGTTCTACTATAGATGTCCACCTTTGCTCCTTTCAAGAGTGATTTTAGACCGACTGCTACTCCTTTAGAAGCAATATTGAAGTACGTATCAAGGTGCATGTCAATCATAGGGTCTACTTCATCACTTGGAATAAGTGGGTGATTGGGTTGATGAACAACGCCCACCTCATCGAATCCGACACCATATTTTAGCAGTTGCTCGATTCCTGCCTCATTTGTTCGGTCTCCCACACCCACAAGAGCAAAGTCTTTCAGAGGTATGAAATCTCCACCTTCGAAAGTTCCTGGCTCAGTGACTCTATGTACTACTTCTGCTCCCAAAACATCCCATAGTATTTTTGTAACATCAGATTCTCTTCTACGCTGTGGTTTACTCATGCGGGATAGAAAAATACCCTTGTCTGTAACTGCTTGTTGATCTCTCATGAAATAGATATTCGATAGAGGTGATTTCTCAGTTATATTTAGGTGAATCATTCGTGTTCCTTTCTCACTCTCTAGATCAATCTGAGGATTAAGGAGTAGAACACTAAGAAAGTGGCCAGGATCAAGAATGTTTCTATTCTTCTCGAATTGATTGCGTGCCTCTTTAACCCCTACTTTAGTACCAGTCACACCAATAACATCATCCGCTGCCTTTACGAGTCGGTCATGGATTTCTGGGTTCCGTTCAGCGACTTCTACTATTTTCTCTCTCATCCGAATAACATCTATGTGAAATTCATGTTTGAGAACATGCTCTAAGCGCTCGTGTTCTCGTATTGCACCGTTTTGACTGAAAGCTCGCTCATATAGAGAGGCAAACGGTTCAAGGAGTCCAAAGAACGTCTCCATGCCCGGCCTATGTATAGCAATGGTCCGAAGTGTGTCCCATTCAGCTTTGATTTTTGTGTTCACTTTACTTACCTCCTAAGAAAAAGTCGAGAAGCCCAATTGCTCCATACAGCTTATTCTCTCCCTGTGCCCAGACTATAGATTGGTTTCCCTCAATTACATCATCTGTGATTTCGAGGCCTCTATGAGCTGGCAGGCAATGCATGACGACAGCATCTTTTGCGGCAAGTGATAACAGATCTGCATTAATCTGAAATCCTTGGAAGGTCTTGAGGCGTTCCTCTCTCTCCTTTTCTTCTCCCATACTTACCCAGACATCTGTGTATAGAACATCTGCATCTTTTGCAGCCTCTTTGGGATTATGAACTATCTGCAGTTTTGAACCTGTTTCACTGGCAATCCTTTTCGCTCTCTCTAAAATTGCCTTATCTGGATCATGTCCTTCTGGACATGCCAAATTCATGTTCATTCCCATAAGTGCGGTGCCTAATAATAGTGAATTGGAAACATTATTTCCATCTCCAATAAAGGCGAGGGTTAAGCCCTCTAAGTCCTTCTTTACTTCCTTTACAGTGAGTAAATCACACACGATTTGAGTGGGATGCTCTAAATCACTCAATCCATTAAATACTGGAATATCTGAAAACCTTGCAAGGTCTACGACGGTCTGATGACTGTAGACTCTGGCAATTATCGTATCCAAGTAACTACCAAGGATTCGAGCTGTATCTTTTATTGGCTCGCCACGACTAAGCTGCAATTCGCTTGAAGGAAGATAAACTGCGTGACCACCCAATCTCAGTACCGCAGTCTGAAAGCTTGTGCGCGTCCTGGTAGAGGGCTTCTCAAAGAGAAGCCCAGCAACCTTATTCTGTAGGACGTGCACACTCTCATGTTTCTTCAGTTGCGATTTGAGTTTCAGAGATCGAGAGAAGATATCATTCATATCCTCTGTGGATAGGTCTGCAACAGATAGTATAGAGTGTGCCATGTTCCTATCATCTCCCTCTAATTCATAATCTCCTTAGTGTTCGCTTTGTATGCCCATGCGAAGATCAGTATTGCAAATGCAGTTACTACGACCATATCATAGGGCATTGGTATCAGACCAAGAGGTCCAATCGGAAGGAAGTTTTCATAGATGAAGTTCGTGTCTCCAATATAGGACATCACGATTATGAAAACTAAATACACTAGAATCCACAGACTACGTGTGAATTCGAACTTCTTGCCTCTGAATGTCAAGTACAGAGGATATCCAGCAAGCATCAAGATTGCACCCACAAGAGTCCAAGGCCATGATGCCCAATAGATTAGCAGTGTTGCTAGAATAAAACCCAGGCCTGTAATCAGTATCGGAACTGGTAGCTTGAATGGTCTGTTGACATCTGGTTTTGTCTTTCTTAGAATAGGTACTGACAAGACTGCTGCTGCATATGGGACAAGTGCTGTAATCGAAGCTATCAGAGCAACCGACGGGAAGTTTGGTATGAATATCTGAATGATCATTGTCATAACTGATGCGAATATCAGTGCAATGAATGGAGTTCCCCATTTATGATGCACAGAATCCATTGGACCCCAGAAGAGCCCATCTTTTGCCATTGCATATGGAATTCTACCTTGAAGTAGAACCCAGTCGCCTCCGCTACCAGCAGTGGATATGAGTGCTCCGATTGTTGCTACAATTGCCAGAATGGGTAATCCTGCTGCTTGTGCAACATCTGATAGTGGTGATGATAGATTCCCGATACTACCCCAATCACCGACTGCAATACCTAATCCACTCCAATTGATCATGCCTACGAATGCGATTGCAATCAATACATAGACAGCTATGACAATTCCCATGGTCAATAACATTGCACGAGGAATAGTCTTCTC
>CAZMBV010000160.1:0-2505 GCA_964564335.1 uncultured archaeon | reverse complement strand
GTTAGAGTTTCTCCTATAGCAAGACCTGGTACCCAAAATGCCAAGTATGTGACAAAAATGTCAATGATTGCCGCTGTTCCAATAAACGAATAGAGAAAGTATCCCCATCCCATTAGAAAGCCACCAGTGTTTCCAAGTGCTAGTCTAGGAAGTGAATATGGTCCTCCACTTAGCGGAAATGCTGAACCTAATTCTGCATAAGAAATAGCTAGCAGTGTTGTTACAATGCCGGTCAACACGATTGCGATAATTAGTGCTGGACCTGCAACGGATCCCATTACGGCAGGCATGGCAAACATGCCTGAACCTATTATGCTCCCCACACCAAGTGCGACAAGAGTCGTTAATCCAAGTTCTCGCTTTAAGCCACCCTTGCTAACTTTCTCTTCGCCTTGAGCTTGGTTGGAGCTTTCGATTGCCATTTTTTTTCCTCCTTTTTTATATCTCTTCTATTATTTCAAGGCCGCCGTGTTTGTAGAATGCAACCTTTAACACATCAGTAATTAAGAACCACACTAGAGCATAGCCCCAAACGAACAGGGCAAGACCCCAACCCATGGCTGGAAGTAGAAAGCCATAAACGGTGATTAATGTAGCAACGAATTGCGTTCCAATTATTGCTGAAATCAATGGTAGGGCTGGTTTCACAGACCAGAATGGACCACGTGTTCGGGCAACAAGAAGAGTCAGATGTCCGGCCACGGAGAGTTTCAGATAGATGAATGATTGAAGAACTGCGCGACTTAGATGAAAGACTGTGTCTCCAATCACAAAGATCCCAAATGATGCAGTCACACCGATTATGCCCAAGAAAGTAGCCATGCCTAGAAGCGTCTTCGCATCCCATCTCTCAGGACTTTTAGAGTATTTCACGTTATCATAAGCAATAGTCATTATTGGTAAATCGTTTAGTAATGCAAGCAACACAATCATGATGGGCGTGACTGGATAAAACTGGAATACCAGTATTGACGCTGTAATGAAAAGAATGACTCGTATTGATTCTGCAATCCGATAAATTGAATAATTACTCATTCGTTGGAAGATTTTTCGACTATTCTTTATTGCATCTACAATTACTGAGATACCGACTCCAGTTAGAACGATATCAGCAGCTGATTTAGCTACATCTGTCGAACCTTCTACTGCAATTCCAACATCTGCTTTCTTCAGAGCAGGGGCATCATTAACACCATCCCCTGTCATTCCAACTATGTGATTCATACCTTGAAGAAGACTAACAATTCGGTATTTATGTTCAGGAAACACCTGGGCAAATCCATCAACAGATTCGACAATAGGCTCAGCTACGTCATCAGGGACTTCCGTGAAATCTTTAGGCAACGCCATGTTTTGGCCTAGGTTTACTCTACCCGCAATCTCTTTTGCAATTGCTACATGGTCTCCTGTAACCATCTTCACATTTATTCCCATTTTTTGTGCGTTAGCTATGGTATCAGCTGAATCATCACGAGGTGGATCAAAGAGTGCTAATAGCCCTACAAAATGCCAGACGCCTTCTGAATTTGTCTTTGCGACTCCTAGGGCTCTATAACCGCTCTCAGCAAAAGAAAGCACATCCTTGTTGATTTCTTCACACACCTCTTTGGGCTCTTTTGTAAGACCTGAAATGACTTGTGGAGCACCTTTTGATACTTTGATTTTAGTGCCATCAGAAGAATTGATTGTGACTTCTGTTCGCTTTGCCACAGGATCAAAAGGTTTGAAATCAACTATCTCAAGATCGGCACGGAAATCAAGATTAATGGTTTTCTCAGCATGATTAATTATAGCATCATCTATCGCATCCTTGTTTCCCTTTTTGGATGCCAATAATCCATACTTTAGAACATCATCCTCGGTGAAATCATTAAACGCCTTGATGGTTCCGATGCTCAGTTTATTCTGTGTTATTGTTCCTGTCTTATCAGTACAGAGAATATCTACTCCTGCCATCTCTTCAATAGCAGCAAGTTTACTCACAATTGCTCCTTTCTTTGCAAGAGCCACAGCACCAACAGCCATTGTAACAGATAGAACAGCTGGCAGAGCAACAGGAATCGCTGCAACAACTAGAACGAGAACAAATCTAATATTTTCGAGAATATCATACCCCCGTATGATCCCCGCTACAAGAACCACAGCAGCCATAACCACAGCTAGCGCAATCAGGTAATTACCTATCTTCCTTATGATTTTTTCAAAATGGCTTTTTGTTACTGCTTCTTCAACCAGTTTCGCTGTTTTGCCATAGTATGTATTCATGCCTGTATTAATTACTAGACCTTCCATCTCTCCCATTTGAACTGGAGACCCTTGAAATGTGACATTACCTATGCTTTTGTTCACTGGTAACGATTCCCCAGTTAATGCAGATTGATCTACTGAGAGATATTCGCCTGAAATTAGCTTTAAATCCGCAGGAATTACATCTCCAGGACGAACTCTTACAATATCACCAGGAACAACTTCTCTCGCAGAAAGTTGTTCCAAGTTACCATCACG
>CAZMBV010000159.1:0-5467 GCA_964564335.1 uncultured archaeon | reverse complement strand
TAGTGCAATGCTACGAAAATTGTGTCCTTAGGATCTAGGAGAAGCATGTTTCCTGTGCCAAACATCTCTGCGACAAGCTTGTAGGTTTCTTCTTCGCTTCCTATCTCAATAATCAGGATTCTATCAAGATCATGTTGTTTGATTGAGATGACTCGTTTCTCTCGCAAATATTTCCTTAACACTGCGCAAAAATGTGGAGGTTGCCTTGGCGCCTTCCGAGCATATTCTGTTAAGTGGACTCTTCTTCCTGGGTTGATAAGTAGGTTTACTGAACCACCTCCTGGTTGGTAAAGCTTGAGAACGAAGATGTCTCCATACTGGTAGACATTCTTAATGAACGCTCCTTCTGCAGCCTCACTTAATTCAGGTAGAATGAGGCGGATGTCAATATTACTCATCGAGTCTTTCATTGATGTTCACCTAGTCATCAGACCGACATGATTATAACATAGTCGATTGAAACACCTTCAACTAGGTGGGTGACAGATATGGACCTAACTCCACTGAAGAACGTCTTTAACCGATTATTTGGCAAATGGGCTGATTCACCAAATGATCAGCAGTACTATGTCAAGATTTTCTTTGCTCTTATTAGTGCCTTTATCTGTGGTATTGGTGGTCAAGCTTTTGCAGGTACAAGAGGTGTTCTACTCGGTTTCTTGATCTATATTCTTGCTCTATTTGTTATACGCTATCTTCTGGATGTTGAGCCTGAACAACTCGGTGGCATGCAGAAAATGATTACGAACTCATTGTTTTCATATCTAATGCTATGGACTGTGGTCTGGACCCTTCTCTATGCATTTTCAATCCCTCCATCTGCTCTTAATCTTATCAATGCTCCTCCGTAATCTTGAGAAAACTACAGATAGCCCTTAAAACAGAGCTAGAAGTTGTAGCACTAGATAAGCGCCAAACAATATTGGAATTAGCGGGATTGCTATATTTGCATCCGTTTTTCTTTGTGAGATTAGATATCCAACAACTAAGGTAATCACAAGCTGCATTCCTACTGCGACAATACCTTCCAGTATCGGATTCCCCCAACTTGCAAATTCTATGCCTGGACTTATGATTGCAATTGTGAAGATGGCCTTCACATCTGCACCACCAAACGAACCTATTCGAAACAAGGTGTACCCAAGAATCAGCGCGATAAGTACTGCCGTTAGATGCAGGAGGGCATGTTCTACAATATGACCCAATCCTAGAACAATAGCTAAGCCCATAATCCCTCCAATCAACAATACTTGATTCGGGACTTTTCTTGTACGGATATCAAAAATTGCATAGATGAACAACAAAATGGCTGTGAACATAAAGGATGAAATTTCAGCAATTGTAATTATCACAACCATCTAGCACCGAACTCCATTGAACTTACTGTGCGTTCTTCCGTATATAGCCACAGTGGTTCAATAGTAATATAGATATGACCCCCTATTCCACCCGGTAATTGTTAGGGACTTTTTTGAGTCTCATAATCAACTGTTCAGAAGATGATCAGATGGAAGATCCGTACCAAGTAATTCATGATACCACATTTCGTCTGCTCAAGAAGGCAGCAACAGTACTTCCTAAAGATATACAGGAGGCTCTGAAAGCTGCTCATGAGCGTGAAACGAATGAAACCGCAAAGACACAGTTGTCTGCTATCCTCACGAATATAGAAATAGCCAAATCTGGTATTCCGATGTGCCAAGACACAGGAATCATGATTTTCTATGTCAAAGTCGGTGATAAGTTTCCCTTTATCGGGGAGATTAAGCATGCCCTAACTGAAGCGACAAGAAAAGCAACCGTTGAGGTTCCATTGCGTCCGAATGCTGTAAATCCGATTGTGGGCGGTAATTCCGGCGATAACACAGGTGTGAAGATACCCTGGATAAATTGGGAGATAGTAGAAGGCGATTCTCTTGAAATCACTGCTTTTCCAAAAGGTGGTGGTAGCGAAAACGTTTGTATTGTTGGCATGCTCAAGCCTGGAGTTGGTCTTACGGGTGTTAAGAAATTAGTAGTAGATAACGCCATGAACTACATGGGAAAGGCTTGTGCACCAAACATCATCGGCGTGGGGATTGGTGGCGGTTCGGACATCGCTATCAAGATTGCTAAACAACAGCTCATGAGACCTCTTTCTGACAAACATCCCGAACCTGAAGTAGCAAAGATTGAGGAAGAGATCATGGAAGCTATCAATACTACTGGTATTGGACCAATGGGTCTTGGTGGTGACACAACAGTCCTCGGTGTTAAGGTCGATTATGCAATGCGACATCCTGCCAGTCTTCCTGTTGGTGTAGCTGTTCAATGCTGGGCCGCACGCCAGAGCAAGGCTATAATCTCAAAGGATCTGAAAGTCACCTACGTGACACATCCAGTGGAGGGAAATTAAATGGTTGAATATCATCTAACTACTCCAATCTCTGAAGAAGATGCTCGCAAACTCAAGATTGGTGACATTGTCTATGTTTCTGGTGAACATGTCTACACCGCACGTGACGAGGCACATGAACGTGCACTGCATATGTTCGACAAGGGTGAGAAACCTCCAGTAGATTTTGAGGGTAGTGTTGTGTATCACGTTGGTCCTGTAGCTTGGCAAAAGAATGGTAAGTGGGAGATTGTTTCTGCAGGTCCCACGACCAGTATAAGGATGGAACTCTTTGAAGATGATTTCCTTCGTAAGTATAAGGCACGAATTCTCGTTGGAAAGGGTGGCATGGGCCCGAAGACCTTGGCTGCTTTGAAGGAAGTAGGAGCAGTCTACACTAGCTATACTGGTGGGTGCGGCGCTCTAGCAGCGAAAGGTCTCAAAGAGGTAAGAGCCTACCTTTGGGACGACCTCGGCATGCCAGAAGCTCTCTGGGTCATTACTGCTGAAGAATTTGGACCCCTTCTTGTAACCATGGATTCTCATGGAAATAGCATGCATGATGATATGGATGAGAAGGTTGCAGCTAGAAAGGCTGAAGTCTACTCCAAAATTGGTGTAAAAGAGTAAGCTTCATGGTATTAATACAATCACCAGTGACAGCAATGTTACCGCGGTAACTAAGGAGAGCAAACATTTGATACAACTTGGCTCTCCTTGGTTCCAGATTTCCCCAGACTTTAGACCAATGAGTCCACCAAAAAATGCTGCGGCCCAAATGGCAAATTGCGGAGGTAGAAAGTATGCGCCACCTGACCAATCATGAAGTGCAATATTGTATAGAGGAATGGATACAATTACTATTCCTATAGGAATTGCAATTCCAGATACTACAAGAGCTTGTATCGTCCCTGTATTCGGACTCCGCCCTGCATAGTGACCCACTAGAATTGTAAAGATAATTGCTATCATACTGAGAAATAATGTTAGTGTTATTGTTGTAAGCGCCATCCAAACCACACTTACATTTAGAACTAATCTAAGATAACTGTATTCATTTAGAAATGATAGAACTGCAGATCTTCTGCTTGTGCTATCCAACTGTCTATTGTCACCCTCAACAGTAACTCTTAAACGGAGGTCCCAAGCTCGACGGTCCAACCAATGAAGCACTCTTTACTGGAGGTCCTTAGTTGGAATACAAGACAATAATGTGTGACATTCTCGTTGTAGGTGCTGGCGGAGCTGGCTGCCGTGCCGCAATAGAGGCCGCTAACCATAATCTTGACGTTATTATGTTAAGCAAAGAACTCCTTGGCAAGGCTCATACAGCCATGGCCGAGGGTGGATACAACGTGTCCTTAGGAAATGTCGACCCAGACGACAATCCTGAAACTCATTTCAAGGACACTATCGTCGGAGGTAACTACCTCAACAACCAGAAGCTTGCACAGATTCTAGTAGATCAGGCACCACAGAGGGTCTTCGATCTAGAAGACATGGGTGCAGTCTTTGACAGAACTCCCGAAGGGAAGATTGCCCAAAGACCCTTTGGAAAGCAGAGCTGGCGAAGAACAGCTTATGCTTCCGATAGAACTGGTTCTGAGATTATGGTTACACTCACTGAAGGAATTAGAAAGGCCTCTATAAGAGTGTTTGATGAAGTATTTGCGACGAAACTTCTAGTCACGAATGGTCAGATTTCTGGTGTAACTGCAGTTGACTTGAAATATGGTGACTACCTTGTATTTCGAGCGAAGTCAGTGGTGATGGCTACTGGTGGTGCAGGTCGCATTTTCAGTGTCACAAGCAATGCACAACTCGATGTCGGCGATGGTTATGGAATGGCCTATGAAGCTGGTTGTGACATGATTGACATGGAAATGATACAGTTTCATCCAACTGGGATGGTCAAACCTGAGTCAGCAAAGGGTAGGCTGGTAACTGAAGCAGTTAGAGGTGAAGGGGGAATTCTCCTGAACAATAAGGGTGAGCGCTTCATGAACAAATACTATCCTGAAGTGATGGAACTTGCTGGTCGTGATCAAGTTGCAAGGTCAATAATGACAGAGGTTCTTGAGGGAAGAGGATCCCCAGATGGCGGTGCCTATCTTAGTATAGCTCATTTACCAAAATCAATTGTGGAATTTCGTCTAGAAAGTATGATTGAGCAGTTTGAGGATGCAGGTATTGATATTCGTGAAGAGCCAATGCAAGTATCACCGACCGCTCACCATTTCATGGGTGGAATCAAGACAGATGAGCACGCAGGTACCACAATTCCAGGACTCTTCGCATCAGGTGAATGTACTGGTGGGCTTCATGGTGGAAACCGTCTTGGAGGAAATGCTCTTGCAGATACTCAAGTATTCGGTACAATTTCAGGAGAGAGTGCAGCCAAATTCGCCAAGAATACTAAACATCTCGGTGTTGACCATGATGAGGTCAAGAAGGAGTTTGAGCGCCTTGAGGCTATGCTCAATCGAAAAGATGGAGTATCCCCTGCAGATGCAAGAAAGGAATTGACTGAACTCATGTGGGAAAAAGTGCAGATCTTCAGAAAGGAAGAAGATATGCAATATGCAGTCAATGAACTCAGACGTATTCAGAAAGAGGTTGTTCCAGACATCAAGGTCGATGTACCAGTCAAGAGATTCAACCCTGGATGGCATCAAGCCATGGAGTTTGTACATATGGTCACAACTGCAAGAATGGTTGCTGAGGCTGCACTTATGCGAAAAGGTAGCAGAGGCGCACACTATCGCGTTGATGCTGACCCTAATGACAAAGGCTACTATAACATCGTAATCCGCAAAGGAAAGGATGGTGAAATGGAGCTGAAGAAGGACGATTTAGTGATCACAAAGATAACACCACCATAGGAGGCTAGTAAGATGACAAAGACATTCAAAACAAGCGTGTTCAGATACAATCCTGACAGCGATGATGCACCATATTTCCAAGATTTTGATGTTGAATATGAACCCGGAATGACAGTTCTTGATGTACTACTTTACATCCAAGATAAGTATGATTCTAGTCTTGCTTTCAGATGGGAATGCAGAGGTGGACAGTGTGGTTCTTGTGCAGTTC
>CAZMBV010000158.1:0-5545 GCA_964564335.1 uncultured archaeon | reverse complement strand
CATTTCAAACTCCTTCACATCTTCAGTGTTTTCATACTTGTCATCTTCAGCAAAATGACCCTGTATTGGAATACCAAAATCACTAATTTCTCCATCACCCAAGCCATAGAATAAGACAATTGCACCTATACTATCAGGTTTATTCATAGATAGACTGACAGAAAACCAAGCTCCTAGAGAAACTCCCATGACCCCAACTTTCTCTCCTGCCACAGATGGATGTTGTTTTAGATAATCAAGTGCCCTATTGAGGGTCGCAGCAGTTTCTTCATCATCCATCTCATCACTAAGATTCTCTGCTTCATCAATCGTAGTTGCTACTTTTCCATTGTAGAAATCTGGTGCAAATGCAACGAATCCCTCTGCAGCAAAACGATCTGCTAAAGTCTTAAAGAATTCATTCAAGCCCCACCATGCATGTACTAATAGCAATCCTATTCCAGAATTCTTATCGGGAATTGCAATATGCCCATGAAGATTTTCCAAGTCTACAGTCTTTGAAAATGGCATTTTCTTTCAGATAGACCTCTCTATCTTAATAACCTTAAGCACTTTCACGTCTAGCATAATTTCTCCTTCTAATCTTATTCTCTCTTACAAAGAAGATTACGATTCCAAAAGGTGTTTGCTTTATTGCACTACTATTTTGTAAACGCCTTTAATCACTAGGGTTTGTTTGATCAGAACCTAATCCGCGTAGCTCCACTATTTGCATTCTTAAATTTGAATGAACCCAACGCGACCGACGTGTGTCGGTACAAAAGTTAAGCCAATTCTGTACGCATATACTATTGGTGATAAAGATGGAATGCGTACAGAAGCAACAACCAACTTTTCTTGTGGAGAAGCCGAAACCCATTAGAATCAAGAAACTCATGAACTCAAAACACGCTGGTGAGTATGATAGAGCATCTGCTGAGTTCCGTAGATATCTTGCGTCTGAGGAAGCAATGCGACAATTGGATCAGAGGAAGGCTCACAGCGCAACAATAGCCTACAGAATGTCATTCATGCGTTAGACTTGGAAGGTGATATGGCATCATGAATGATATTATTGCTTATTGCGGACTTGATTGTAGCAAATGTGATGCGTTTATGGCAACTCAAGCCGAGGATACAAAACGGTTGAAAGAGATTGCTGAGCGGTGGACTCGAGAACTCAAAACTGAATTCTCAGCACAGGACATTCTATGTGATGGATGCTGTTCCCAGAGGATATCCGGTTGGTGCCAGAGAATATGCTTGATTCGACCCTGTGCGGAGCAACGAAACATACGCACATGTGCTCATTGTAGCGATTATGAGTGCGAGGAACTCAAGAGGTTCTTATCAGATGAACCAACAGCAAAGGAGTATCTTGAAGAAACTAGAAAACTCCTTCATGGCATTGTCTAGAACATTATGCAGTACTTGACTGAGGATATCGAGATACCTCTTTCAACTTATAACCAAGTGGATGACCTAACTGGCATCAACAACAAGTCGCATAGTGTTTTTCCGTTCCTGAGGTATCTTCCTGAACAGCTGAATGTGTGGTATCAGTGCTGTAATGAGTTTGTTTTCTGCTTTCTTGAGGTGTTCCAGAAAGGTTGTTCTGCCTATCTTTTCTTTGGATGCAATTGTTTGAAGGTCAGAACCTCTAGGAAATCTAAAGTAACCCTGTGCATAAGCTGTGAGAAGAGCATCCATCTGTTTCTCGGTTAATCCTGAGAATAGCGTATCTGTGGACAGAGTTAATGAACTTGCCATATAACCATCAAAAGGAACTTTCCTTAGAATCTCCACGTTGAAACCTGTTTCTCGTAATTCTGCCATTAGCTTCGCGATGCTATCATGTTTGAATGCAATCATTCTGTAGTATTCCCAGCCTTTTTCGTAAGTAACAGGTGGTATCACAAGAAGAGTTGGATCGTTTAGGTGACTCATTACTGTGCCAGATGCTGAGCATGCACACATTCTAGTAATGACATGTACATTAGCACCATTATCTATCTCCTCAACGATCTCCACAGACTTCGAGAATTCCTCACGTACTTGGTCATAATCCTCTGGTTTCTGCATGACAAGTTCGATAACATCGTGTTTGTCATTACACCATTGGTAGAGCTGTACTGATTGATTATTTTCCGTAATCTTACTGAACGGGTTATCATAGAATGTCCTGAACACAAATTCGAATAGTGGCATGGTATGTTATTACATACTAAAGATTTACGCGTTATCCCGACATATGTCGGTACACCATACACTTGACTCTGCAATATACAAATTTGGGGCTTCCGATTCAGTAAATTCTTTCAATATTTCGTATTTAACTCATATTTTCTTCTAACTTTTAGTTCAAAAATCGTTTCTAGCCTGCTATATTCAATATTTAGAAGCACCAAAGGTCTTTTGTGTAACCTCTACGTATGTATGGATTAATAGATAATGCATCGTTTTGCAATGTTATTTCGCCAGTATAGAATCGCATGCCTGCAAGTGATTCATACCAAGACTGCTTTGTTCTGATGGGATTAAGACTTATCCTATATTGTAGGAGAGGAAAGAAAGTGAAAGAAAAAGAATTGAGAAAGCTGAAGACAGGTTCAGCAATAATAGCTACGCTACTCTTGCTCAGTGTGTTTTTTTCCTTAGCGACAGATCAAGCAGCAGCAACAACAATCCCTGAAGTCGATATTATCGTTGACGAAGGGAATATTACTGACCATCTTTGGTCATCCGATGGGACTAAAGTAGCATATATCAAATGTACAGAGGGACAGTTCTGGGGTGACCTTTGGATTGCGGAGTGGGATGGTGTGACAGTCAAGAATAACCAGTTGATTTACACTGAAGCTGAGTATAATGGTTTAGAAGACTGGCAAGGTGACTGGATTCTCTTCAGGATTCGCAGAGAAGACGGTACACCCACTGAATACTATGGTCGCAACGAGCTCTGGAAAATCCAAGATGATGGTAGTGGTCTTACTCAAATTACATTCACCTATACTAACGGGATAAAATACACTGAAAATGGAGCTTACTATTTCAGAGGTTCTGCTGGTTATGGTAGATTCATTCCCGGAACAGATCTTGTATATTTCTCAGCTCATGATGGCAACGGTTGGTGGAGGCCAATTGTTTGCAAGAGTGACGGTACTGATCAGTGGTATTATCTCAGTGTATCCCCCTACCTTTATTCATTTACTACAGGGATATCCCCGACTGGTAACAAGGTTTTATGGGGTGATGCTACCTACTGGGATAATCCTACGAGGGCTCTGATGTCAAGCAATCCAGATGGTTCGGATCTAGCCATGATTGGATCATTCATATATCGTACTAGCCCTCTTGTATTAGCTGATGGGGATACAGTCGTCTATAATTTCGTTCGAACACGTAACATAGGAGAACCACCCTTAGCTGGTAACATATATGCAATGGATATAGATGGAAGCAATCAGAGGACGGTTCTTGATGATGAATATTCCAACTATTGGGAGAACTATAATCCCGTTGATGGACAATCCCTGTTAATGAGAAGTGATCGTGCAGATGGGAATATTCACATTTTCAAGATAAACGTAGATGGTACTGAAATCGTTCAGCTTACTGAGGGTCCGTATAATGATGGTGGTGCTAGTTATTCCCCTAATGCGCACGAGCTTCTGTACGGACGAACGTCTCTTGAATCTGCATCATATCAATTGGTCATAAAGAGTCTCGTTAAAATCGTTGACATCGATATCAAGCCACATAATAGGTGCAACACTATCAACCTCAAATCAAGAGGGAAGGTTTCAGTAGCGATACTGACTACTGATGACTTTGATGCTTCAACTGTAAATCCTGCCACAGTAGAGTTTGCTGGAGCTAGTCCAATAAGGTGGTGCTTCAAGGATGTGGATCATGATGGTGACACAGATCTTGTCTTACTCTTCAAAATACGGGACCTCAATCTAATAAAAGACAGTACTGAAGCGACCTTGACAGGAAAAACATGGAATTTTCAACTAATCCAAGGAACAGACTCGGTTAGAATTTTACACCACCACCATTGTCACCACCATCATCACCACCATTATCATTATCATCATCACTTCAGATGATTTTATCTTTGAGGGGCCGTGTGCCCCTCTTATCTTAATTCAAAATGGACTGGTCTAAATCTCACTTAACCTACCATTTAGTTCCCTGAAGTCTACTAATGAGATAATTTACCAAGTCTTGAAATTACTTCTTCAGCCTCGACCATCATTCTATCCAATAATTCCTTTGCAGAGGGAATATCCTTGACCAAGCCGACACCTTGACCACAGCTTACAACGCCCAGGTCAATATCTCCTTCCTCGTACATTTTTTGTGCTTTATCTCCAGAGGCTGCTTGAATGAGAATGAATAGTGGTGATCCTTGAGCCTCTAATTCAAGTACATGCTGCGCTGCTTTGTTATTCCACAGTCTGTGAGTATTTTCAACAGAACGTAGAGCCAATACTGTATCAGTTTCCATTGCTTTTACGAAGGCTTGTTTTAGATTGTCATGAATTGGACATTCCTTTGTAGCCATCATCCTTGTACCCATAATTACTCCTTCAGCACCGAGTGCTAAGACCGCAGCGACACCTCTGCCATCTGTAATTCCGCCTCCAGCAATTACAGGAACATCTAGAGCATCAACTGCTGATGGAGTCATTACCATCGTTCCTATATCCAATCTCCCAGTAGCTCCACCATTCTCATATCCGACAACTGTAACTATATCTGCACCTAGGGATGCTCCTTTGATTGCGTATCTTACTCCCGCACACTTGTGAATCCAGATGGCACCACCTTGCTTGAATTTAGGAACTAGAGCTTCTGGTGCTTTGTGACCGCTTGTTTCAATGATTTTCACATCCTCAGCTAATGTAGCATCCACATAATCTTCTAGCTTCTCTTGAGGCATCAATGCTGGGAACAAATTGATATTTACTGCAAATGGCTGATTTGTGAGGGACTGTGTTTTCTTGATTGCATCACGCAGATCATCAGGAGATTTGTAATTTGCACTGGCTAGTACAGCACAGGCTCCAGCATTACTGACTGCTGCGACAAACTCGGGGTTAGATATTCTTGCCATTGCTCCTGCTATAATCGGATATTTACATCCCAACATTTCAGTTACTCTTGTCTTTATCATCTAGCTCACACACATCTTTTGGCCAATAACTAAGTTCTCACAGATAAACTTCATTATCAGTTAGAATAATCACTACAATGCCTTAATGGAGTAGTTCACATCCCACTTGACCCATAATAACTTCCAGTATTGATGGTAAAGTGCTCTTTGTAGGGGATTATAAACTTCAAGAATTACAATTCGTCAGTAGGATTCTCCGGTGGATAGAATTCCTGTCACTCTTTAAAGGTGATGATATTTGGAAAAACAATTAGTTTCTATTGATTCCGAGGAAACTCTCCCCGTAATATTCCTCGATGGAATCACTTCACAGGCGACCCCTGTGCCTACTCTTTATGCAATACGTTTCTATTGCAAGGAATTAGAATCTGCAATTAATGTCCT
>CAZMBV010000157.1:0-5567 GCA_964564335.1 uncultured archaeon | reverse complement strand
CAGAAGGCCTCCCGATAGTATGAGCACCCACGCTACTACCCAGTCACTCTGGAAGTATAGCATGATGTCACCAAGGGTATAATCAAAAAATGGGATTTGCATGATAAAACCGCATCCTAACTAGAATCACAGATACCACAGTCACAAATAAACTATACTACACCAGATTGAAACTCATTAAAGTCGATGATAATGCGAATGCAATCCAAAATATCAGACTACAGATCATGGCCATTAGTACGGGCCTATTTCCACTAACCATTTTTGTGTTTTGATAACCCATTGATAGAGTACTAATTCCGAGGGTTCCAAGGAGCGGAGCAATATCTAATACAGTCAGAGTACCAAAGCTTACTGTAGGACCTTGTGTTAACAAAGATCCGATGAAGAGAAAAGGAGCGAGCGAGGCTAGCATTCCCAATACAGCTGCACTTGTCAGTGTCAAGAGATATACCTTCATTTTCTGAGCAGCTATAATAGAGTCCCGTTCTTTTGCTACAGAAGAGCGTTTTACCAATCTAGAAGCGATTCTTGTGATTCGTTCACCCGCACTGTGCGTGGATGTTTCGCACATCAGCGATATCATTGTGATCATCTGAGAAACTCTCTGACCCAGAGCAGCTTTGGAAGCCATATCCATTGCCTCTGCAGAACTTAGTCTTTCTTGATAGATTGCATGAATCACGATATCAACCAAGGATTGTGCTTTTTGTTCGAGATCCTCTCGAACTGAAGTCAATGCCACCTCGAGAGTATCTCCAGTCGTCAGACGTTGTCCGAGAAGAATCATGAAGTTTAGGAATTCATCATATTCAGTGACTATCTCTTTCTGAGTCGGTGCAAGTACAGAATTGTCACGGGGTCTATCAAAATACGCTGCAAATTGCCGGGAGAACCGAGAACGAAGAATAGCATTAAGAAAGATAAAGACTGGGGCAAGAAGGACGATTATTGGATTAGTGGCATGTCCAGCTAGAGAAATCGCGAGAGTGAACATGATTGGCACATAGGTAACCAGAGCGGCAACAACAAGAAGGCGACTTTCCAATTCAAGATTCTTTTGACGTAGAGCTAGGTCAGCCTCAAACGATTCTCCAGAGAGAACATCAAGAAGGTCAGTTTTTTTCTCAAGTGATGATACAATGGCGGTGAAGTATCTGCGAATATCGTCAGAGGGCTGATCCTTTGCAAAGTCCATCAAACAGGTTTCAGGTGGAATGCCCTCAGCGATACGACCAAGAATTAATTGAAATGCACTAGAAAGGTAGGGATGATCAGATTGAGCAACCATCTCAATCGCATCAAAGATAGTACCCCCAGTCTGAAAGACTAGTATGAATTGTTCAAAGACCAAGTCTGCTTCTTCAGATAACCCAAGTTTATAGCTATTCATCATGGAGATCGGATATGAAATCACAATATAGTAGGTGACCAAACTAGCCATTATAGCAAGAGGTATAGTCACGAGGAGATTGACTCCAAAGAATATGAGCAGAATCATTGATAGCAATAGGATAGTCATCGAAGAGAAGTATGCAGTCATCACAACACCTTGAGTGGTGAGTGTCATGATAGGTGAAAGAAAACGTACAGCTCGTGCAAGTTCTCTATCATCAGCTCGTTTGGTTTTTTGTGATAATGGAACAATTCTGGAAACGAAATTGCACAACCTCTCGTAAATCACTGTTCAAGTCCTCTATAATCAGACAATACTGTACATCTCTTAAATTACCCGATAGTTTGAGCGAGAAAAAGAGGGGATGTTTCTCAAGATTATTCAATCATCCCGAGAAACAAGTAATAAACTATGAACGACGACGGAGAAGCCAGATGACTGCAACAATACCTCCGACAATTAGGAGTAGTACAACGATACCTCCACTATCGCCAGTGATAGCTCCAGAAGCAAGGCTTGTATATGCTACATACACAGGATCTTGATGCACTCGCAACCCATTCCATTCTGGGAAGGTTACTGCATACCACCAATCACTATTGACGAATGCAGTCCCATTTAGCGTTCCTTGTGCCATATCACCAACGGAGGAGTAGACGGTCCTAAGACGTTCGGAGAGACCATATGCCATGTGAGCAAAGATAAATGCAGACAAAGGTAATTGCCAAGCCACAAGTATCAAATCACTCAATCTAGCACCCAGTAAAGCATTGATAGCTGTTTCATCGTCAGACACCACATCCCAAGGGTTCGTGGTTTCGTTAATTAAAGAATAATGACGGCCCATACCGATATCAAAAGCACGTTCGCTAGCACCTACAACAATGCTAATGTTTTCATCCATAAGTTCTGTAGAAGTTGGAGGTGTAATCGTATTTCCATTTGATGCTCGGGTAACTCTGTACTGCGAAGTGAAGATTGAGAGATAGTGTACAGCAGATAGCTTCATCGAGTCGATGATAATATCAGTCGGTTCTACAGGATTACCATATGGATAATTCATCTTATGAACCTGTCCAATGGTGTATAGACTCTCTGCTTGAACGGTTCCATCGTCATGAATCACAATATCATACTCAATGGTTAATTCACTTAACAGAATAGTCATAGCTGGAGTTAACAGTGTAAACCAGAACCAGAAGGGAGTATTCGCATCAACAATCCTGCATGTTAAATTGTAATAGCTCATTCCAAATCTATAATGTCCATCACTGACCTTTGTTGCAGGAATGGGTGCAACAATAGGCTCAACACCAAATGTGGTGTTATCATTGAATGGTACTACATACCACGCAGAATCATGTCCCATATCAGGAAGATTGTTAGCACCATAAGTTTCGTTGTGAACTAGAAGGAAAGCAAAAATAGCACCTATGAAAACATCTCTATTTTCAGGTGTTTTAAAGTGCATGCCAAACAATTGGTAAGGTAGAATCAAATTTTCACCAGTCGACATATTCGCGTTATTGAAAGCAATCAGAAATGACTGAAACTCTTCAACATGAACGTATGACGCTGTGAAGCTTGCACTTCCATTATCATTTGCTATTACAATGTTATCATTTGTCCAATACTCTTCTTCGAATGTATGCCCGAAAATTGCCTCTTCGTCACCCGCAGTCCATGCAATGGCGGTTGGCATCATTATGAAGGGCATCACAAGAAGAAAAAGTATCCATAGAGTTAGAAAATTACTTTTACTAGCGCGCATATCAAACTCTCCACTTTTCTATAGATAATATTATTTTAAAAGTAAATGTAGGATACATCCATTTCTAGAATTAAAAGAAATCAGTTATTTTTGTCTGATGCAAGTAATCATTGTATAGCTGACTCTTTGCAAGCCAGTTATGGAGAGGATTGCGTAGATGTTTTCCAATCTCTGCTGTCGCTTCATCCATCGTTTGGAACTTTTTCACATCTGTATCCAATGCTCTTTTTGCTATCTCTCGGAAACGCCACACACCCAAGGGAACCCATTGTTGTGGATCAATCTCCATAAACACGATTACTCCAGATTGTCTTCTTATTTTTGCGAGATACTGAAGAGCAGGAAGTCGCGTTGCGTAATATGCTCCAACAACATACTTGGCATAGTCTTTTCGACCTTTCCCGTATTCATAGTCATTGATAATCGAGGGATTTAGTCCACCTAACCATGATTCCATGGCTTCGAATTGCCAGCCACTAGGATAGAAGAGAAGAGCGACGGTGTTACCAAGAGCTTGGTCGATACTGACATAGAAGTTATTGATTGCTCGATTTTGAGTTACCTGTTTGTGAAGCTTTCTTCCAACTATGTCATCAATTGCTGTGATACTCCACTTTGTGGGGACTAATCTTCGTTTCTTTTTTTGCCCTAGCACACCTACTGAAAGAAGGCGTGTGATGTGTTCTTGTCGAATTCCATCATCGAAAAGATCCATCACACCGCTCACAGCTTTCAAGTCTGTATCAGAGGTTACCTTATCGACTACCTTTGGAACCTTAGGATTGTCATCAAGTCGAAAAGTATCAAGGGGAGCGGAGGGTCCTATTGGGAGGGTTGTATCAGAAAAAACTGTACTGAATGAAGGTTTCTTGAGTAGAGTTGCCTCGGAGGACAATGCAGATTCAGAAAGTGCAAGAGTCTGGGTCTCAACTAGTTCTCGACCGGGATCAACAGCGGATTCAACTGGAATCAACTTCTTAGTTCGAACTAGACTAAAACGTAGAGCAAGAATCTCATCAATTGTATTATTGAGCCACAGGTCTGGACGCTCCATTAAAGGTGCTTCATCTACTCGAACCGGAGGGATAAGAGGTCCAGCAAGGACCTTGGGATACCCTGAATCACCGATGAAAACTGATGGAGGAGAAGCGCCAGTAAGATCTCTTCCTGTGAAAGCATCGTCAATCCTAGCCATTGCCTTAGCTCGCATCAGAAGCGGACAAGGGCGAATGCCACATAGAGCACGGTGGCCCATACATTTAGAGCACACTCTCTCATCATAAGACTGCTGTTTGGAAACTCTAGGAGTGGGCTCTAACGTCATCTGAGGCATTCACAATCGATCCAGTTTAATGATTCGCATGTACATGAAGTACAAATATCATGTAAGGATTTGGACCTATATATATCGCTCATAACATCCGAGTGATTAGAATGGTTTGAGAAGCCAGATTCGACGACTTTCATAGAACACAATTACGATAGCGATAACACTCATAACTACAAACATGAAGTCTCCCCCTATAGGTGGCCATGAAAGGAAGAACACCGAATAGAGAAAAAGCATAGCGGTAAACAACGTTCCAAGAAACAAAAATCGCGGTAACAGTCGTGAACCAAATTTTATGAATAAAGTGAGAGATCCAACTCGTACTGTTTTTAGAACACTATAAATTCCATGTTCATCTTTTCTAACAAGATCAAGTTCGCTCAATTTTGTGAGGTGATGAAGTGCAAGACTTGGACTTGAGAACCCTAGTTCACGCTGAACTTCCCGAACTCCCATTTCACCCTGAGAGAGAAGTAAGGCATAAACACTCATGGTCCGTCCTTTCAGGAGTTTATCTACTGTATCTCTATCGGAATCACTACTCACATTATCACCTATCAGTCTCGACGAATTAATGTATACGTATATCCAAATAAAATAGAGTGGATGAGCGCAAAGCCCATCACTCAGGATAACTTACTGCATTTGTTATAGTTGTGTATAGATTCTGGATAGGAACATTCAGAAGAGTACCCGCATCCAGCCAGAAACCTTCTTCCCATGACACAGGATATGGCCCACCTTCATCATGGACCGATCCAGCCCAAGTACCATTCTGAATGAAGGCAAATCCATCACCACTTGTATAACCAAGGTAGA
Source organism: uncultured archaeon (assembly GCA_964564335.1). Classification (GTDB taxonomy): domain Archaea; phylum Asgardarchaeota; class Thorarchaeia; order Thorarchaeales; family Thorarchaeaceae; genus SMTZ1-45. The sequence goes on along the minus strand of CAZMBV010000157.1, from coordinate 251 downwards.
AGAATGTGCTATCGTTAAAGCAAGCAAACATATAGAAGTCTACAGGCCAGGTATGAGGCCAATCTCCTGATGGGGGATTAGATGCTTCCTCCATCATTCCAAGGCCATCGTCTATAAGCGCGCCACTCATGCTATTCCACTCATTTTCTGATAATGTACCTGTCCCGACAATACCAGAAGTATACGGAGCGAACAAAATAGTGATTTCACCACCTGTTTCATTCTCTGTCATATACAGACCATCGACAAAA
>CAZMBV010000156.1:0-5587 GCA_964564335.1 uncultured archaeon | reverse complement strand
GATTAGGATGACATCAGTGAATATGGAGCATCTACGAGATCTCTTTGAGTACCACTTCACTCTCAATAGAAAGTTCTGGCACTTCTGTATTGAGAACCTCACTTGGAAACAAATTGTTGAGAAGACCGATATATCAGTTGGTTCCATTAGAAACCAGTTCGTTCACATCATGAGTGTTGACGAGAGATGGTTCAGTGGGTTTAAGAGAACACCAGTTCCTGACCATGCCAATCCGGAGATCTATGGAGAACCAGAGGAACTCCGATTGAAGTGGGATATGATTGAGGCAGATATGAGAATCTTTCTCGACGGCCTCACTGACAGCGACCTTGAAAAGCCGTTTCAGAACAATATAAAGATCTGGCATGTTCTATCCCATGTTGTAAACCATGGTACAGCCCATAGAGCGCAGATTGGGACCATGCTCAGACATTTTGGACATAAGCCTCCATCTCAGGACTATATCTTCTTCATCATGGAAAGAACCTAGCCTGATTACCTCTGAAAGACAGGCTACCAATTGATCATGTATTGGTGACCGATTTAACTGCAATGGGTCCGGTGTCTATTCATTCATGGTGTTCAGGTCATCTCTATTGGACTGTGGAAATTGTTACCTGAACACTCAGGTCTTCTTGTGCGTACTATCGTAAGATTCCCAAGCATCTGCTGCTGAAGCTGCTTTTCTCGAGCGGAGCTCAGACAACACATGTGTCCTAATCTCTGAACTCTTCATTGTGCTCTCAGACCTTTTTGAGAGCGAGCTGGCTATATCACGGGCAGTTTCATATGGTGCACCGGATTTAACAGCACTGACCACAACCTTCTCAGGCATGAAGACTTCAGTCGAACCATCTCTCTTCATTACTTTCATATTGACCATTACCTTCTATTTGTGAGAACTCTTTCGAGTCCATGCTATATATGTAAAATCATCAAATAAAGAGCTAGTTTTTTCAATACACCTTTGCAGAATGTCAAAAGAGAACATCTGAGGGCATGTTGTTTGAAGTAGTGAAATTTAATGCGTCAAAGACTGCACTAGTAAGAGTGCAGTCCTTTGAAAAAAAGGGTAGTCTTCTAGAAATCATTCTCCATCCAGTTCAGAAACATTCTCATCATATGAGTGTATGAGCTGTTCGCTTGACATCGCATTCCTGATCATCGTGGCAGCAGACTCCTTATCCTCAACCTCGAAGACCACTTTCTTGTAGCGTTCGTGATCAATGTTTATCGTAATGCAACTCTCAGGATGGTGCATCTCAAAGAACATCATACCCTCCTTGGATAAGAAAATTCCATCCTTAACATGATGCGGAATGTCCGCACCAGCAATTTTCATTGCTTTGAAAGTGTCCCATGAGACTTCCTCGGTAGAAACAGATAATATGTTTTTAAACGGGATACGCATGGTTCTTTTGATACTGAGAATTTCATCTACACCATGTAGTTCCAATACGACCTCATCATTCTCGATTCTTACTGTTCCAGACAATATGATTCACATGTGGATATTGACGCATTGTAAAATAAGATTTGATATTTAGCAACGTAGTAATCTCCAGATTGAGGACCTCAATGTCACAACCACCTATCTAAGGTGGCTTAGCCATAATCCGATGAGGAATGTTGGCATCAGGCAGTGTGAAGGAATCAATAACTTCGAATCTAAAGTGTTTGTACATTCCAACAAGGTTGTCATGCTGGGTCTCAAGAACACACAATTTACGATGGAAACTGCACACGTCGAGGACATGTCGAACAAGCTTACCTGCAAGACCCTTTCCTTGATGATTAGGATGAATGGCCAATGAACCAAGATACCAATATGGCTCAGATATACACTCAGATCTCTTGCTTACCACAAAACTCTCGACTGCCTGCATCCTCTTGAGAATCTTCGAACCCGCAGCTCGATACAGCCCCATCCCTCCAGTCCGGAGCGCTCGTACCCAGCTGAACTTCTTGTATTCTGATTGTGTGAGGATTACAATACCTTCAATATTTTCAGATGACGCAAAAATACTCCCATCAAGAAGGCCATTCCTGACACGATAATTGAAGTACTTCTTGAGGAATCTCAGCTTCCCCTCAGGTTCATCGAAGAAATAACCGAGTAGAGGATCATCAAGAAATGCTTGTACTAGGGTCTCGATGACATTCTTCATATCTGCCATTGTCACAATGTAGAGTTCTGAATCTGCTTCGTGCATTATCGTTCAGCTGGCATTGCTGGACCTCTCTGATATGTCTTTGGAGTGCATGATTACGGTTTCATAATTTCTCCTCTTCAACATCATTGAACCAACCTCATTTGAAGGAACCATGAGTAGTCTACTTCCAGGCCAGACCGCAGAGCATGGGATGCAACATGTGGCTGAGGTAGATTATAAGTGATCCTTTCAAGCCCTTAAATCAGCAGCACTATGGCGGGAGCCATTGCTGACAAGATCAGACTCAACGCGAGGACAGCGAATATGTTCTTCCTTGAAAGCGGAACAAGATATTCGATAAGGTCATTATCACAATAGGATGAAACTAACTTCTCACCGGCCTCTCTGAGTTTCGCGTTATTCGTCAAGGAAACGAATTTGAAGGCTGAAGAGGTAGTATCATGCACAAGCTTGCCAACTATGAGTTGATCCACATCCCCTAGTGATGCAGTAGAGTCGGTTCGGGAATTGTTGTCCCCCTTTGTTACCATCCTCTCTTCGCTTAATTCAACAACCCTATGAGATACGGTCTTTGAACCGAGAAAAGTGCTATACTTCATACTTGGACGATACGAGACAATATCTCCTACATGGAGATTCAGTCCATCCATATTCCTATAGGTCAGCAGTATCTCACCTGATTCGATTGCGGGTTTCATACTCCTGCCGATAGTTCTTTGGAAATCAAATCCCTCATCAAGCAGTTTCTCAAGATTGAACCTTACCTTACGAGATCTAAACTTATCATAGACCTTGGAACATATCTCCCTCACGGGTAGGAACAGGCTGGCTATGAAAAGCAAAAAGGTGGACCAAAAAACAAATGCTGTCCCAAACGAGGAAGAACCAGCAGTGAGCGTGAACAAGAGTATACCAGGATAGAGAAGCAAGAATACAACTTTCACTAGCGAAACGAATCTTTCTCTGAAGATCCAATTAAACACAAGAGCATAATCAATGATTATCAAGGCGTCCAATAAGTACACAGACGCAAACCAGTTCACCGGTAGAGATGATCCTCCCAAAACGCTAATGAGAATCGTGTATTCGATTGGCCAAGCAAGGACGAAGGCATACACCGATAGGATGACGAGCAATATGATCGACAAAGCCACGAATTTCTCCTGTCTGGAGTATGTGGTATCTCCAGAATCTTCTATCGTCAACAAGGTAGCTACCGCGTAGAATATCAGTAAGCCTGTTCCTGCAGCGGTGGCTGTCCCCAGGAGCTCAAGTATCCCGTGAGGAAAGAACGCCGAGTAATTACCTTGACCGATAGCCGAAACAATTGCAGGCCCAATGAGAGCTCCGTCGAAAACAATTGTGCCGAACGCAACACTATATAGAAAAATTGAGCCAATCAGGACCTCCGATAAGAAAACAAGATTAGTTGTTATGATGAGCCAAGGGTCATCTTGGAAAATCTCAAGGGAAGGGATTGGAGTTGAGGAATATCCTGGAATGAGAGTCGAAGGTAGCATAAAAAGCGCATAAAGGGAGAATACAGTGACCACCACGACTGAGATTATTAGGCCAAATAAGAACACATCACGAACTTCAATATCTAGATTAGGCTTATCATAGTTCTTGGCTCTATGGATGCTGATGATCTTTCCAAAGAAAGTTATATCTAGCAGAGCCGTCAGTGCACTATGTTCAACGTGGTCTCTATATTCTATGATGATGAAAAAGGAATACATGAGAATTCCAATCAGGGAGTATCGGATGATGGGTACTTGTGTTGTTGAAGGGTAGATAGTATTTGTCACAGCGAGCAGTATTATCGAAATGAATAAGAAGAGAAAATAGTAGAAGAGGAATCTGGAGAGGGTTCCAGCTTCACTCTTCATTCACGCATACCTTCTATAAACCGAGAAGCATATCTCAGACAACAGTCACTATTACGGCAGCCAAAACAACGAGTGCCCAAGGACCAAGCCAGGCCAAAAGGGTCGTATCGACTAATGCTGTCGCAGCTGCAGCTCCGAGAACATCTCCTACTGTGACCTCACTAAGTAGAGCTACTGCGAGACTACTAGATCCAAGAAGCGCTGCAAGATCGACCGTGGCAGCCTCAAATGTTATGGCTCCCTCAGAGTAAAGGATTACGATTGCGCTGCTCCAAAAAGTTGGCAGCCAAGATAGAATGCCCAAGAGTGCTACGGAGGCCATTGCAATGATAGAGAAAGCAAAAGTCCTCCTGTTTTTCACATTCCTCGTTTATACCACCAACCACAAGGGTTCACATTATTATAGTTCACTTTTCTTTATACGCATAACGAATACGGAAATGAGGAACAGGGGTGAAAAAATGAGAGACCTTAGAGTACGCACTTGCCAAGAACAGGTTCGACAGTAAGGTCATCTCCGCCAAACGCACCGGGATTGCGGATAGGAGTTGTAGTCCCTCCTCTCGCATATCTATTTGTTAGTTGTAGTCGTCGAGGAGGCGCTCTTGTTGCTAGGACTCGACAAATCATTGAGATAGGTGACAACTATTCATCACCTCAAGAGCCTAACCTCCCGGTAGCCATGGACCTAGAGGCAGATAGGGCCTCATACGAATTATCTATAAGCAAGGCCCTTCCTGCCCAGCCCGCTAGCATGACTCAACATGCAAGAGGTAATTACTATGCACTTTGAAGAGTCGGAAGAAGAGAAAATGTTCCGCGAAATGGTGCGTGAGTTCGCTCAGAAGAACGTCGCTCCTGTGTGGAAAGAATATGATGAGCATACCCACGAGATCCCTCGTGACCTCATCAAAAAGATGGCTGACCAGATGCTCTGGGCACCCACTGTATCGGAAGAGTATGGCGGAGCCGGCCTCTCCTGGGTGATGGCATGTATAGCCGCAGAGGAACTTGCTAAGGCAGACCTCTCCATTGCATTACCAGTCATGTATCTTGTTGAAGCCTCCTGGGCCTTTATCTTTGACAGATATGGTACTCCTGAGGCAAAGGCAGAATTCCTACCCCGTGTCACAAAGGGGGACCTGTTCTTTGGTATCGCGACCACTGAGCCCACTGGTGGGTCTGACCTTGTGAACACTACAAAGACCACAATCAAGCCAAAGGGTGACAAACTCGTCATTAACGGAGAAAAAGTGTATATCTCTGGGGTGGCTGAGTCCGAGAAATACGGTGGTGTCTACTGGTTCCTCGGTAAGTCTGATCCCAAGGGTGACCACAAGGCATTCGATGCTGTCATTCTCCCATTGAACACTGGTGACGGTCTCCATCCTGGAATCACAACTACCCTGTTCGAGGACATGGGTCGTATGGGAGTCTCCTGCGGTGGATTCAACATCGAGAATGTAGAGGTTCCCAAGCACTACTTGATTGGTGAGCATGGCAAAGGCTTCTACCACGCCATGG
>CAZMBV010000155.1:0-5605 GCA_964564335.1 uncultured archaeon | reverse complement strand
TAGGCAAAGCTTCATATTGGCAGAGCATTGGAAAACAAAGTGGTGACGCACCGTGGTATATACATGTCATAGCTGTCATAGAGAAGTAACTCCAGAGGGTTTGAAGACCTTGCCAGGTGTCAAGTGTCCATATTGTGGAGGCAGGATTCTATACAAGGTTCGCCCACCAGTCGTCAAGCGTGTTAAAGGCACTTGATTGTGGATTTCTTGTCTAGGTCCATGGGCTGTAGAGAAAGATTATCGTTGCAGCCATTGAACCTAAGAATATCAGTACAAAAATCAGAGAGATTATTTTTTTCCGGGTCTCACGTTTCACAGTTATTCCTCCAATTCACCAGTTAGTATCTTACCCAGTCTTGTTAATTCTTCGGTTCCTCTTATTTCACGATCAAAGAGAGGTACCTCTGTTAGGTCCTTATCGGAATACAGCTCTCCGATATCTTTGAGATTATTTTGTTGCATTTCATACCGTTTGGAACAGAATTTGCATGTGGGATTCGGTGGTACTAGTTGGTTGACAACGATTTTGTTTGCAGGTATATTCCACTTCTTCAGGCTTAACAACAATCGTTGAGTTTCAAATACAGCCATTGCTTCGGGAATCATGACTACGACGAACTGGGTAATATCTGGATCTGAAAGCTGGTCACTAGCGGCACGAATCTTCTCTTTAGTTTGTTGCAGCATCTCCCAGGAGTTATCTTCTTGTTCTGCACCACCGAGCATGCTTCTCAGGCCACCCATCATGGAGCTGAGCCTCTGACGAAGAGTGAGCATCTTTCCAAGCCAACTATCAAGCAAATCAGGCAATTCCAAGAGCTTCAATGTATGCCCTGTTGGTGCAGTATCAAAAATAACACGGTCATATGATGAATCCTCAATGAACTCCAGTATCTTACCAAAGGCCATTGCTTCATCAGATCCAGGGGGAGCCATACCTGTCATATCACCCATAAGAGATGCAGCCATCTCCGTTCCTGGACCCATAGAGCTCTCTCCAAGAACTTTCTGAAAATCTTGCATGCCTTTCTCTGTATTGATCTCCATACCCCAGAGGTTCTTGAAACCTTCAATAGGAATCACTTCACCTCCAGAGAGGTCCTGATCAAAACTGTCACTAAGACTATGAGCAGGGTCAGTGGAGAGTACAAGTGTTCGAAATCCTCGATTAGCAGAGAGTACGGCCATAGCACCTGCACAGCTGGTCTTTCCAACACCTCCTTTCCCACCTGAAAGGATGAATTTGACGGAGTCATTGTAAACTATGTCTGCAAGAGTCATGAATAAGCCTCATGATGGTCGAGGATGACTAATCCCTAATAATCCTTCCATAGGTTAAAGAGGACACCAACACCATTTGGAATGATATTAAACAGTTTAGGGACATTCAGCAAAAGTTATTGAGTATTTCTAACAGTATTTGGCAGTAGAGGATTGAGGTAAAGAAATGTCGTTCCCACAAGTAAGAACTACAGCATTGGAGTTTCCATCAACGATTTTAGGATTTTTAGGAATAGAGGTGCCAGAGGGTCTTATGCCTGCAAATCAGGAACTCTTGCAGAAGTTCAACGCAAAAGCTGTGGTTATGGTTGTCATTGATAATTTCGGACTGTTTGAAGCTGTTGTCTATAAACCAGAAGCATTGATTAAAAACATGGAAGCACTAGCAGTCATTGAAACAGAGGACCCATATGCAGTACCCTTAATCAATACACTACTACATGGGCCAAGTCAAGACTTCCACTTGATCAATTTTATAAAATCATCCGGGAAGATCATACGTGTCATATGTAGAGAGCAGGATATGTCCAATTTCGGTTTCGAACCTGGATATACTGTTAATCCTCATGATGATATGGCAACATATATCGAATCAACCAAGTACATCTTCAAGAGCGAGTTGCTATATCTTCACTTTCTTGATTTTGAGAGCTTGTATGCGCAGTATGGACATAGGACTCCTCCAAAGACACTCCTAGAAAAGATCGTTCGTCGAACAGATAATTGGATTAAAGTCCTATTTCGTCAAGCTAGAGATGATACATTATTCATCATTATTGGAAATCATGGTAGACATCCCATCCCCCTCAATTATGAGGGTAAGCTAGCAGAGTGGAGAAATGCTAACGCTCCAATAGCTATAATGTTCCAGAAACGTAGTGAATGATTACGATAAGAAAGCTGGAAATCCAAATATTATCGCGATTACTGCCAGGACCAAACAAAGTTTCCAGAAGTTAACTTTTCTAGCTAATCGTAAAAGAAACTCAATTGACAGTAAGCCAACAATGAACACAATTGCTTCCATAAGAATCATATCTACAAGTGAAACACTTGAAAGACTTGCACTTCCTGTAACAATTTCTAACGCAAGAATTCCAAGCACTGCAGGAATACTCATCAGGAAGCTAAATCGCAAAGCAGTTTCTTTGTCTACTCGTTGCATCAATAGTGAAGAAACTGTGACTCCTGAACGACTGAGTCCAGGGAGAACAGCTGAACCTTGAACAAGACCAGTGACAAGTGCTTCTCTGTCTGTAACATCTCGGGTTTCTAGTTCTTGTCCACTTTCAATAGTCTGACGGGTGGGTAGATACAAAACTACAGCAGTAACTAAGAGAAGGCATCCTACAAGAATATTCAACAATGTACCTTGGAACAAAGAGATATTGTTCTTGAGAAAAATGTAGAGGGGGATAGCAGTTACAGTAGTTCCTATTGTCGCAAGAATAAGACGTTTCAAAAGAACTCTATCTTTGAAAATCAGTAGGTCTCGGATTATCTTGGGATATCGCACTATGACAGCTAATGACGTACCAAGATGAAGCCAGACAACCAGAGAAAGTATCTCATTTGAATCAAGAGATGTGAAATTGACGATGTAGAATACTAACTGCCCTTCACTACTGATTGGTAACCATTCAGCAAGACCCTGAATAAGTGCAACTATAATCTGCCATAATTCCATCAGGTAAATCCTCATTGCGAGCCATGTCCAGAAGAATTAAAAAGATATTTCATGAAATTTCTTGTCCCAATTAGACCTGATTATCATGAAAGAATGTTTCTTGGATTTAAGCAGCAACTAACACTTCCAGAAATGCTAGGTGAACTCGAGATACCGGGAAATGCAATTGATAAGGCGTATCTTAGTAATTCTATAATACGAAAGATACAACAAGGTGACCTCATTCTCTTTTATCGGTCACAGGATATTCAGAAGATAACATCAATTGGAATTGTCGAAGAAGTCTTTCAGGGCAAATTGGACTCTCAGGAAGTTCAACAAATCTTAGGTAAGAGAACTGTCCTCAGTCAATCAGAAATTAATGATATAACAAAACATGATTCACATATTCTTCTATTTAGGAATCTCTTTCACTTTCCCGAGCCTATTCACATATCTGCGCTCATCGAAAATAATTTGATAAAGGGTGCGCCTCAACAAATAATGGGAATTAGTGAGAGAACTTTCGAATACATAATCGCGGAGAGCGGAATCGATGCTCGTTATCTTGTCCATTAAACCAAAATACTGTAATAGAATTGCAAGTGGCAAGAAAAAATATGAGTTTAGAAAACGAATACCAAAACATTGGGATGAAGTAAGATTTCTTGTATATTCCTCATCTCCAATCAAGAAAATAATTGGAGAATTTTCATCAAGTAAAGTGATTAGTGCCAGTCCTGAAGAGGTTTGGGAGTTATGTCAGAGTGATGCAGGGATTTCATCTGAGGAATTTTTTGCCTATTTTAAGGGGAGAACAAATGCCTACGCAATCCAGATTGATGAGTTCGTCGAATATGATCCAATTGATCCAATAGTCGCATTCAATGAGTTCTGTCCTCCTCAATCATATCAATACCTTACTTACAACCATCTATTCTCATCCTCGCAAATACCTGCGAACGAGTCGAAATAGATAGACCCAAGGGCAAGTACTATATTTCAGAAATATCCAAAATTCAAGCTCATTATGCATACTCTTCAGGAATTTAATCACCTTCAAGGCTACATACCTACCTCTCTGTAGATTGGTCAGATCCTTCATCGGTTTTGGTAGGTCAACTTCCATCTCTGCACCTTCCTCTAATCAATCTAAGAGCACAGGGGGTATCTCTTGAAGGGTTACAGGCATGAGCCAAGCATCTCTCTCATGTTACGAGTTGCACATCAACATCTACCATAGTATTATGGATTCTAAGATTGAAAAACCCCTCAAGTTATTCCATCATTACATGCATCTTTTCGAGACTGAGATAGATGCGTACCCTGCGTCCACGCCCATGGAACAAATGGCACATATACACAATAGAATCGTGAGTAGAACGCTGTGCCAGATAAAACAGGAGCCGCAACATTGAGCGAGCTGAAGGCGTGATTCACGGGCATGTAATTTCTACCCACTGTGAGTGGTTCATTCTCTTGTCTCTCATCATTTCACTCACCATTCATCATCCTCTCACGCTTCTTAAACTCCTGAAAGCAATCATTTGACAATCCCACAACCGGTGATAGTACTTGTAGGGTTGCATCTCTATCAGGCATCATCATTGTACTCGACATAGACGTCATCCTTTCTTCTACTCCACAGAATACATGGGCAAAAAACGATACATTCTTTTTCTAAATGCTGACAACGTTGAGTCGGATAGTAAAGCCTAGAATTGACTGATGATAATTAGTTATTTACACTTAATTGCAAAATGAGTGGTCATTTTGTCAGAAAAGACAACGCATGTTGAATTTCTACACTTCAAACCAACCAATTTTGCACTCAACTTGGTTGCATGACATCATTTCAAATCAGTTAGGATTCTCAGATACGATTTACTCATCTTCATTGATGATCTCATCATTCCATCTAAATAGAATGAGTGATGGAAAAGTCAAAACTGTTCGAATTTTCAGAGACTCGAAGAGAAAATGGTGGGCAATCTTTACTGTGACTCTTGCTGTTGAACCAATTGATTCTACAGGGAGACCTCCAGCTATTCTATCAATTGACCTTGGAATAAATAAAGCGGCATGTTCAGTTCTTCTTACACAGAAGAGATACAAACAAGTTCGTTACTGGAAGCAAGATGACAAGCTCAGACAGATAAAGAAACTTGATGAGAGAGTTGCCTCTCTTCAACGAGAGAAGGAACAGCTCATTATCGAAGGTCTAATTCCCGATAGAGTAACAGCTAAGTTGAGAGATTTGAGTGGTAAACGAGAGCGAGTCAGTAAGGAATACGATAAGAAGTTGGTGAAGGACATCTCCGACTATATCATTGAGATGTCTGATATGTATGACCTCTATGTTTCGATCGGACAACTAAAAGGTATAAGGAACAAGGCGCGAAGGGGTAACTTCAAGGGTAGACATTTCAGAGGAATGATCCATCGGTGGGCTTTTTCACGAGTCCGAGAGATGCTTGGTCATAGACTTGCAGCTCACGGATTAGACTCTCGACGTTATGTTGCAGTTCCTGAGACTTGGACCTCTATCATGTGTCACAAGTGTGGACACAAGGGAATCCGACCCAAACAGAACCTCTTCGTCTGTACCACCTGTGGATACAAAGCAAACGCTGACTTGAATGGCGCTCTCAACATCGG
>CAZMBV010000154.1:3255-5664 GCA_964564335.1 uncultured archaeon | reverse complement strand
ACACGATCAAGAGACTAATGACTATTGGAGTTCAAGGTGCAGAATGTATCGCAATTAACACTGACCGTCAACATCTCGCAGTCACTACTGCTCATAGAAAATTATTGATTGGTGAAAGAATCACCCGCGGTCTAGGTGCAGGTGGCTATCCTCATGTTGGGAAAGCAGCTGCTGAAGAATCAGCAGGTCAAATAACAGAGTTACTTCGTGATGCAGATCTTGTCTTTATTGCAGCCGGAATGGGTGGTGGAACTGGAACCGGTAGTGCTCCAGTCGTAGCTGAGATTGCAAAAAAGAATGATGCCATAGTAGTTGGCGTCATCACAATGCCATTCAGTTTAGAACGTACTAGAATAGATAAAGCTAAGGCAGGTCTTGCAAGACTTCAGGAGAATGTGGACACAGCAGTTGTGATTGATAATCAAAAACTAATGGATCTTGTTCCTGATCTTCCACTTGAGGAAGCTTTTGGTGTAGCTGATGAAGTTCTAGCTAACATGGTCAAAGGTATCACCGAAACCATAACAATGCCTAGTCTAATCAATCTGGATTACGCAGATGTTCGTTCAATCATCTGCAATGGTGGAGTCGCTTTAGTAGGTCTGGGTGAGGCTACAGGTACCGATAGAGCAAATGATGCAATCAAAAATGCATTGAACAGCCCACTTCTGGAAGTTGAATGGAGTGGTGCTACTGGAGCTCTGATTCACATTACCGGTGGACCAGACATGAGCCTTGCAGAATCGAATAAGGTTGGCGAACTAGTTTCTGATAAAATGAGCCCTGATGCAAATGTTATCTGGGGTGCACGAGTTGACCCACGATTAAGTGGTGTCCTCCGAGTTATGCTTATCCTCACTGGTGTAAAGAGTCCTCAATTATTACCCCGTTCAAAGGAAGAATCTGGAATATCCGTTGCTACTAAACGATTAGCTGAGTTTGGTATCATTGGAACCAAGACTGCACCAATCGGTTCCACTCAGGCACGAGAACGCGCCTATGGGAAGATTCCTGAAACATCTCGCGGAACTTGGGAGGATCGACTGAAACCACTTGAAAGAACACTGGCCAGTCGTAAAAAGAAAGAGCAACCCTCCAAGAGAAACCTTGAGGAATTAGGTCTGAAGAAACTTCTCGATTAGAAGATCTTCAAGCAAACTACCGTCAGATTCTCAATATTGCAGCAATGAATCTCATATTGACTAGTTTAGCCGAAGGAAATCATTCCATTTCATTAGTTGTTCATAATGATAGGTTATGCAAGACCGTGATCCTTCAACCAATCATCAGCGATTGCGGCTACACGTTCGTAGAGAGGCCCAGAACCATCGACTCCTTCTGGTGTTATACGAGTGCTTTGAGGATGGCAGAATGACAGTGAGCTATTCATCATAAGCGTAAGCAAAAGGAAGTGAACACCTAGTCGCCTTCTCAGACCTAGCAGTTAGACCAAGGTCTATCTTTGTTCTGTGCAATCCACCAGATAGTGTGTTTCAATTCATCGCTCATCTTTACCCCTGATCTTGAGGTTTCGTCAGTCTTCAGCTCGAATCCCAACTCTGAGAAGGCTGTTTTGACCTTTTCAAGACCTTCGAGGTCAGTGAAGTCGTGTAGCTCAAGAGCGGTCAGGACTTCATAGCCATAGGCGGTGAGCCAGAGTTCCCGTAGGTCCACCTCAGTATCTCGCACTTTGACAATGACTCGTTGCATCTCTGCTTCTCGAAGTTCGATGATCCGTTGAATCCTCTTTGCTATCTCAGCATGGTGAGCGCTCAACTCTTCAACATCGAGACCCGTGGTAGCTCCTCTAGTATCTACAATTCTAGTTATCTCCTCTAGTAGTTTCTTTCTCACCTGCTCCCGAGCCATTTCGATAGGAGTGTCTGCAGATATGGAGAGAAAGAGGTCATCCAAGTCGCAGTCGATGAACCCATAGTTCCTACATCCCATGGCACAGAGGATGTCCTGCTGCACGCGACGGTCTGACCCGAATCGTTGGGCAATCCTATCCAGGAAGGACCACGGGTAGGTACTGATTGGTCGTTTGTATATGGCGTTGTATAAGACGTATTTGGTATCTTCTTGCCTGAGCCACGAATATATTACATAGCTGGACTGAAGCTGGTCATCATCATGCAGAGAGAGAGTCCGCAGGTTGGTACAGGCGATAAGAGGGGTCAGATCTAGCAACTGGAACTTATTCTCATACAGATGGAATTCATGCAGGTTGGTACAGGTGGACAGAGGAGTGAGGTCTAGCGACTGGAGTTGATTCCCACCCAGAGAGAGAGTCTGCAAGCAGGTACAGGTGGATAGAGGAGTCAGGTCTAGTGACTGGAGTTGATTCCCACCCAGAGAGAGAGTCCGCAAGTTGATACAGGTGGTAAGAGGGGTCAGATCTAGCAACTG
>CAZMBV010000154.1:0-3155 GCA_964564335.1 uncultured archaeon | reverse complement strand
TCTAGCAACTGGAACTTATTCTCATACAGATGGAGAGTCTGCAAGCAGGTACGCATAGCTAGAGGTGTCAGATCAATACTAGCTATCATCTTAGAAGAGAGATCAATCTCAATAACATCATCTTCATACTCAACCTGTTGTTGTGTACCATCCTCTTCCGTGTATGTCAACACAATTGTCATGGTGTTTGTACCCTCATCTCAGAACTCCTAGTCGCTCATTCAGAAAAATGTTGCCAGAATCACCCTCTGTTGTGATTTGAAAATAAGTTACTTATCCTACTCTTGTTATATTTCCACTAGACTTGAAACGTTAGGTGTAGCAGTGAATCTAGTACTGACTAGTTTTACCTGAGGGAATCAGTTCCGTTTCATTTGTTTTCATAGATAGTTATTACGCAAGGCCATGTTCCTTAAGCCAATCGTCTGCAATTGCTGCAACGCGCTCATAGAGAGGGCCTGAACCGTCGACACCTTCAGGTGTAATCCGGATGCGGGGATTAGGTCGAATCAAAAAGAACGAAGATGCAAAGACCATGAATCCGTTTCAGTTCCATAGCACACAGCTTGCTTGGATGAAAACTTAAGTATCCCAACAATATTAGAAGTCAGTGGAGTTGAGTGCATTGTTTAAACAGCAATCAGAGGGCTTTAGATCTTCTCACATTAAAATCCAACGTCATGGGAATAACTTTGGTGCATGGCATAATCTTGGAGTCATATACTATAACCAGTTCAATCTTGCTGAGGCTGAAGAGGAACTTCTAAAGGCAATTGAGATAAACTCTGGAGATACTAATACGCTATACACTCTTGGTAATGTGTACAAGTTATCTGGAAAACTACCTGAAACAATTAATGCATTCGAGAAGGTCTTGGAAACTGATCCTGATGACTCAAGAGCATTATTCGAGCTGTCTGGAGCCCTGCACTTTCAGGGAAAGCATGCTGAAGCTCGTACAACATTCGAGAAAGCTGCAAAATTAGATCCAAATGTGAGAGAAAAATCGCTGGTGCTAGGAATTTGAATTGTACGAAGTGATGATGAGAACAATGGCCTGTGGTATTATTTCCAATATCTACGTAATAAGACAGATAATCATAGATCTTAACTGAGTTATTGTAGAAGTACAGAATATCAAATACTATCAAGATGGATGTGTGGGTAAGGGTGCGATCAAGAAGAAATATGCAGAGAACCATCATTATGTTTCTATACTTCACTCTAACTACTTTTCTTGTATCCTGTGAACCAATCATGGCAACAAACATCCTGAGTCTTGATTCCTCAGAAACCGGTCCAACTATTGCTTGGTTTCCAGAACCAGTTCCTAATCTAAGCATTGATGGCGCATATACTGGTCAGACCCAAGAGATCTTCGAGAGGCGAGTTTGGGTCAATGATTCTCATGGAGTTGATTCTGTAATCTTTCGTTTCAAATGGGATTATGATGAAGAGTGGCGAAACAGAAGTACTGTCTTAGTAGAAGGAAACGAAACCCTCGGGAGGTACAGAGGGAATTTGACCTGGCCAGCTCCTGGAGGAGGAGTCTTTCAGTTCAAGATATTCGCCAACAACACGTTAGGATACTGGAATGAAACAAGTCCGATGACTGTTAGATTTGGCTACATGTACTGGAATCCACTTCTCACTTCACAATTTTGGATTCTCTTCGTGATTCTTCCAATAGTATCCCTAATTTGTATAGTTGGACTCTGGAAGCTTGGACGGAAACGAAGGTCCACCTAGATAAATGGGAGTGCAATCATTTTCTCAGCCCCCAAGTTCATCAATCTAGTTTGATCTAGTGTTTGTGACTACGGGTGAACTATTACGCAATATAGTCCCGCAACAAGACCTGCGAAAGGACTGCGCGTTTGAAACGGTTCATACATCTGTGGGTATGCATCCATCATGGTCTCCCAGCATGATTCGTGATGAATTTGTTCTTGGGGTGTGTCTTTGTCAGGGTCATGGTTTGTTCTTACACAAAACTCAGGTCGATCCCAGATTGCTACTATGTCCATTATACTGTAGCCACTCCACAAATATGGTCCACATTCCACAGGGAGTGGATTCCCATACTGGTCTAACTCGTACTCATCTTCAACTGAGAAAAAGGCATGAGCAAATTCATGTGTTATTGCATGATATGCCGAATAGGAAGACCAAGGCGGGGACCACTGGTATGGCAAAACGAATTTCTGTGCACCAATCCATGCATATGGGGAGCCAGTATAGCTTTCATCTACATACACGTTTGTGTGCGAAGGCCATGTATAGTAGTTATCCTTATCGAGCACCTCATTGAAATAAAGGTCAATACGGATTACCAACACTTGTTCTTCAGAAGCAGCCCATAGCATCTGGACAAAATTACGGAGTCCTTGTATGAAATCATCCAGATATTCAGTTGTTGGTGTCCACGACATCGAAACGCCTAGACTAATTGGATATGGATCATGTTTCGCAACACTCCTTTCAACTCCCAAATATACGAGATTCCATTGACTGTATGCCCCATGCTTGATTTTGATTGTGATTTTGTGGATGTCGGTCATAGACATATATGATGATAGGTCGAGAGTGACTTCCCAAGAGTGGTATATGACTCGCGTATAGATTTGCACGCTGTTGACTTCAACGTAAAGCGTCCTAGAATACGGATCCGATGATTCCACTGCTAGATGAAGAACTGGATTGTAACCATCAATATTACACACGTATTCGTCAATTGTAGCAATATGGACGAGTGGGAAAAGTTTATCCTCAGCAAGATCGGCTGACGTATACAATTCTTGATGTTGATTCAGTGTCCATAATTCTGCAATCTCTAAAGCCCAACCTTTACTATATGCTCCGTGCTGAACTTCAAAAACGAATTGATGCAATCCGTCTGGAACTGTTATTCGGATAGTTTCTACGAGCCGTGTTGTTTTATGTGCTTCATTATAAATCGACACACTATCCATGAAGACCCTGAAGGTTCTTGCATACTTTTCATCCGGATTTGATATAATGAATGTTAAATCACAAGTGGTCTGGGATGATGTAGGGTGGTCTATCCAAATATTTTTGGTAACTCTAGCAACTGTAAGATCCGGTAAGTATTCGCCTGAAGTCAATTCAAGAGTATAACTTGAACTTGTCATAAC
>CAZMBV010000153.1:0-5670 GCA_964564335.1 uncultured archaeon | reverse complement strand
AACCAGATCACAGGTGTTCCTAGCGTTCTAGTATACTCCGAAGGTCGCAGAGTAATCTTCGATGACGGTCATGGAAAGAAGACTGACAAGCTCGTTGGTGTAATGCCAATGGAAGTTTACGAACAGATTGCAGATAACCTCCTCACTGAAGAGGCGCCTGCGTAAATAATTCATCACACACCCGCGGGGAAGAAGTAACCTTCCTCGCTGGGGTGATACGTTTTTTTTTATCCAATTGTTAGGTAACAAATATAGGCGTCTATGATGCTCAAAATTTCGGTGCAAAACGCATGGTAAGAGATGTTACACCGTCAGATGTAGATGCAGAAAAGAAATCAACCAAACTCCTCTTTGTTGATTGTTGGGCGCCATGGTGTGCTCCTTGTAAAGCATTAGGACCGATTCTTGATGAACTTGAAGAGAAATACAGTAATGATCCAGAAGTGGGCTTCTTGAAGGTCAATACTGAGAATCACCGTGAGTATTCTCGAGACAATAGCATCCATGGTATTCCTTGTGTACTCATTTTCATGGATGGTGAACCAGCTAAACTTCAGATACCATCATCTGAACCTGGAAAGGTAACAGTAGTTGACAGACTGATAGGATTACGACCTGCAGAGCATTATGAATATGCAATTAATGCATTATTGAACCGTGAATCATAATCTAGTTGAGCATATGATGTTTTATTAGATATCGCTACTGCATGATTATAATCACAGAGGTGTTTGATGTGCCAATACTACCATTCGGAGACAAGAACCCCAAGATAGATCCAACCGCATTTGTGAGCCCACAGGCTACACTTGTTGGTGATGTTGAAGTTGGACCGAGAGCAAATATCTGGCCTGGTGCAGTTATACGCGGAGATTTTGCATCTGTAAGACTTGGAGAGAGAACCTGTGTGCAGGATAGTGCTGTCATTCATGCACATAGCGAAGAGAACCCAACAATTATTGGAAACAATGCTATCATTGGTACCGCAGCCGTTATCCATGGAGTGTACATCGGAGATAGTGCAAGCATCGGCGAGGGATGTGTTGTCTTTGATGGAGCTACACTTGGAGAAGGAGTACTGCTTGCTCCAGGAAGTATCGTTCCTGCAAATGTTGTGATTCCCCCAAGAAGTGTAAACTCTGGTGCCCCAGCAGCACAGATCCGTGAACTATCAAGAGATGAAATTGAAAAGCACAACGATAGATGTGAAACAATCGCGCAGGTCTTTGCAAAACTCAAACGCTGGCAGCAATCTACATAGTTACAGTGTTTCACGAGATAAAGAACCAAGATTTTCAATACCATCAGAAGTAACAAGAAAAACGTCAGCCACTTTTACAGCTCCTACCTCTGATGCAAACCCTGTTGGATGAAGAGTGAACACCATACCTTCTTTGAGTGAAAACGTATTCTCTGATGTGATGTATGGAGGTTCTCGTAAGTCCAATCCAATGGAGCTTCCTAATGGTTGAATCAAGGTATCAATTGGAAAGCTCTTGCCAGATTTCTTCAGAATTTGTTTTGTCAAATCAGCGAAAGAAACTTCTGGGTACATCGCCTTTTCGGCAACTTTCATGGAGTTCAGTACATATTCGAAGAGCTTCCTCTGTTGGTCGGTTGGGTGTCCCAGATGTATTGTCCTAGCAACTTCAGCGAAGTACCCAGAGTGACTCACTGTGATGTCCAAGACGACAAAGTCCTCGCTCCGGATTCTAGAGGCGCCAGGTTGTGCAAAAGGATATCTAGCGCGATCCCCAGATAGAACAGCTGCACGAATACCACGTTTTTGACCGCCAGCTCCACGCATCGCAGATTCAATTTCGAGTGATGCTTGATCTTCAGATTTACCTGAAGCAACTGTTTCCAAAGCAGTACGAACTCCAATCTCAGCTATGTCAACAGCCTGACGAATTGCATCAATTTCGGCAGCGTCTTTGATGTATCGTAGTTTCCAAAGATGTTGTGAAAAGTCTCGAAAACCAGCATCGGGAAGACTGGCCTTGAGTGTGTCTAGTTCTCGCACTGATAGCCAATCGAACTGTAGTCCAATCATTCCTTTTGATAGATTAAGGTCGTTAATCGTGTTGATTATTGCATTCCAATAGCTATGGCCCTGAGCTCGATACCAATCATCAGTTAGGCGTGAACTAAAAGTATGGACCTTGGCGAGGATTGATTCACCTATCAATGTGTCTTCTCTAAATTCAGAAATGATCAATTGAGGTTGATGGTTCTCTGATATAATACAGCCGACCGGAACGCTATGTCCTGTGCATTGATAACCCGTCAAGTATTGGATATCCTGACGTCTAGTAATAATCAGCGAATCGATTTCTTCTCGACGCATTGACCGATACAGTCGATCAAGACGCTGCGGAGTGAATTGCATGATACACTAATGCCGAATTTGTTGACCCATTTAAGCTTCTTGTCGAGTGTCCTACGATTAAAGAATTAACAGAAATAGTGGCGGGACCGTCCGGATTCGAACCGGAGATATCCAACTCCGCAGGCTGGTGCCTTATCCAGGCTAGACTACGGCCCCATTTTTCATGGGGCGGATTTTAACTTATAGAGTCTTCGTTAATGCCGTTAGTTTCACACATTGATGATTTGAAGAACAGCTTTTCCTTTTTCTTGGTAACATGCATTGGAACTCCATCAGACGGACTAGGGAAACTCTCACCCTCTTCAAGGTTATCTAATACTATCTTACCCATTGGCTCATTTAGATATCTTGCGAACTTACTTATGACCCTCTCTTCTTTAGAAGGAGGCTTCCCAATCATGTAACTACCCCCGAGTTTTTCAAACCATTAGTTACTATTAATTAATTTCAAAACGGTTTCATATCGTGAACATACCCTACAAAGTCCACGACACATTTCCCTTCTTCCTTCTTGATCTTCAGGATATGTTCTTTATTTTCGATGGTGAAAATCTCACCTTCAGCAAGATTATCGAGAACGGCTCTTCCCATAGGACCATTCAGGTGCTCCTGAAAAAGTTCTGCTAGATCTTCCCCACGTTCATCTATGTGTTTGCGAGGATCGCTCACATACAACACCCACTGACCTATAACAATCATTTCTCTAAATTAACTAAACTGGTAAAATTATCCGCAATTTCTGCATATGCATGTTTATGCAAGTGAAAATGGAAGTGGAGTAACTACAGCACGACCATTCCGTTTTGTAATGCGAAGGGTGTGTTCAGAGGTCTGCAGAATAAAATTCTCGCCTTCGTCAAGATTGTCTAGAACGGTCTTCCCCATAGGGCCATTCAGGTAACGTGTGAATCGAGCCACTACTTTTTCTTCAGAAGTTCTAGGTTCTCCAATTATGCTCATGAGCCAAACCTCAATTCAAATTTTATTGTGGGAATGACGCATATAAAGTCCGATTTTATTGAAAAATGGCGGGACCGCCCGGATTTGAACCGGGGATAACTAACTCCGGAGGCTAGTGCCTTATCCTGGCTAGACTACGGCCCCAAGGGACCTAGAGACTGTGTTTTCTTAAAGGATTTGTTCCAAGTGTATTTTTCCTCAAATTGTGTTGCTTACGACATAGTTATAAAACAAAACGGAGGCACGGTGCTTTGAACGCACAGGTGACAGTCGATGACTAATAAAATGAAAGCCCTCAAGCGTGAACGTATCAGACTCAGAAAGAGCCAGAATCCACAACAGGTCGACTACAAAAAAATGGATAGGGTTCGTTCTGCAAAGACAGAGTTCTGGAAGATGAAGAAGCGAGACAATTTCGAAGCTAAAAAATCTATTGCGAAAGCAGAAAGTAAGAAAGCTAAGAAAGTCAAACCTGAGAAGGACAAGAAGAAGAAAGAGAAAAAGCCAGAACTTGAAGTTATTGAGGAAAAACCAGAGCTCGAAATCCTTGAAGACGAACCAGAAATCGAAGAGGATGAAGAAGAGCCAGAGCTAGAAATCGAAGAAGTCGAGATTGATAAAGAACTTGAAGAGCTCTACTCCGATGACGACGACTTTGATGAGGATATTGAAGACGACGAAGACGAAGAAACCTCTGATTAGCCTTTCAATGACTATTTTCTCTAGCATCCAAAAGAATAAGACTGACGGAAGTCTTCTATGCAGTCTGTGAACCGATCAAGTGGAAGGTAGGATAATGACCACTCTTCTTCAGATAGTTAAGCGTCTACAAGAATTAGCCCCACGAGAGTTGACTGTCCAAGGGTTAGATAATCGAGTTGAAATTGGCCCACAAACAGAAACCGACCAGACCAACACTACTGTGAATAGAATGCTCATAGCGACATATCCATCTGCAAGAGTAGTCACTAAAGCTTCACAGGATAAGTCCAACCTTCTTGTTACATACCGACCCTTATTCCCATTTGCAATTGATAGATTATCAGGCTTAGATCTTGTGAGAGTACGTCTTCTGACTAAGAACTACATCTCGACCTATGTCATTGGTAGCGGATGGTTATGTGCAAGAGATGGTCTAAATGATGCACTCATTGAAGTCTTAGATCTCCAGAAGATTGGAGATTTCTCAACAGAAAGTGATTATGGACAGCTTGCATCAATAGGTAGAGTCTGTAAACCACCAGGAGTAAAGAACCATTCGGGATTTGCGAATTATGTCGCATCAAAGTTGAATCTCAATATGGTGATGTTTTCAGGAGACCTCGATGATGAAGTCGGAGATGTACTTGTTAGCGCAGGTTATCATGTCGATATGCCGGATATCATCAATGCTAGAAAGCAAGATATCAGGACTCTTGTAACAGGAGAACTGTCTCCGGAAATCAGACTTCTAGCAAAAGAGGAGGGTATGAATACTCTCGAACTTGGTGCTTTTGTATCTGAAGACCCGGGGATGAAACGACTCCGAGATAGTATTAGCCTTGAGTTTCCAGAATTGAAAGTTGATTTTATTGCAGCAATGCCCTTGGCTCAAGGTCTGAAACCGTATAAGAATGACATGGCGTAACTCCATATCCATTCTAAGTTGGAGGAAACCTGATCATGACCACATTCTTGTTTTTAGGAACACCAACATGTTTTGCTACAGGAATACACTTTGTTCTCATGATATGGACTGTAGGAGATTTGGGTTCGAACTCGGTCAACGACTCAAAGTTACCCATTCCCTTTGCTACAATCAATTCAGAAGAATTAAAGAGATCCAGAAACTCCTTAGAATTACGTTCAAGATTGATACCAATAGCGGGTGCTCCAGTATCTACGACCTTATCAGCATAATCTCCAAGATTGACCTCATCTGCATCAATCATGGTTGCATCATTCAGAACGGGACCACCCTTTACAACTGCGATAACTTTCGGTCCAAGACGCTTGATTTCTCTGATGAGAATCATGTCAAGGACGACTTCTCCAGCATTATCATGCAGAAAGAGAACTTCACTTGCATTTTCACATAGCTTCCGAAACTCGTCAACTTGGTCAACGACCAAATCTGATTCTACATTATTGAGAATGTTACGTAGTTCATCAAGGCTGAATTCTCGCCCAGATACATCAAATTCGATTGCATTAGCTGCAGCAGCGATGAGTGTAGCAGTACGAAACTTAGAGTGTAGGTCTTTTGCCTCGTCAACTAATTGAACTAGCTCTGGGAGAATACCAAGTGCCATGACATTCGATTCATGCTTTAATTCCTTATA
>CAZMBV010000152.1:0-5696 GCA_964564335.1 uncultured archaeon | reverse complement strand
AGAGGACTTCTTCGAACTCCTCTTTTGGGCTTTCAGTGGCGAACGTCGATTAGTTGTTCCACGAACAACTGCTCTAGTCCACATACCTAGTCCTCTCACAGAGTGCAATGACTTTGTGAGCGTAAGAAAGCGTGCTGCGATGTTGATACTACCATTTCGGTCAGCATTGAGCTTGAGTCCACACGAAGGACAGTGGAAGTAGTTCTGCCTGGGTCTCGTACCCTTGCTTCCACATTTCCAACACATGATGGAGGTCCATCCTTCAGGAACAGCTCTGAATCGAGCGTCCTTCCCATCGACCTTCCAACCCTGTTGAGCCAGCCCATGTTTCAGACTGTCTGTGATTCGAGCAAAGGCCCAGGAATGTATCATCCCTCTAAACCTTCGCCCTTGGTAGTTTCCACGCTTCGCACGCATTCGTATATTTGTCAGGCGACCAATAGCAACATAGAGTGTGTATTTCTTGGATAGTTCTGAGATGTAATCGAGAAGTTGCCGCACAAGGACACGGTCGTACTCCTTGGCAACATTCTCTCGCTTGGAACGTATCTGACGGAGTTTCTCAGGCACTCTATCTGATGTCAACCCATAATTTCTCCGGGTGTACATCTCTCGTTGTAAGTCTGCAACAAGTCGGTCATACTTCTTGATAACTGCGACCTTTTCCCTCTGAACAAAGTAGCGGGTCTCCCGTGTTTTCTCAGGGGTGAGCAGGGTTGAGCAAGCAGCCTTCTCGATACCAAGATCGATTCCAAGGATGGCAACCGGAAGATTCTCCTTCGGAGGGTCATCAAGAGGAATCCTAACAGCAATGGTCACCCACCACTTCCTTTTCCTATCAGTGAATAGCTGTACTGCCTTTACTTCACCCTTTTGGATCTGATTGAGATGGAAGGGGGATATCTTAAGAGGAACGTTCAATCGATCATGATGAGTTCTCTTCTCTTGCACTGATTCAAGAGCATCCCTGATATCTAACCACCATCTAGAAGCAGAGGTCTTCTTCTCAATTAGCTTGAACCTCTGAGAGAACACCCAACGAGGGATTCTGCGGCTTTCATTGATTGTAGTAGGTCGTGATGCATTCCATCCTTTCTTATTTTTGAGATTGAGATAACTCTCATAGAGAGCGACTGCAGTGTGTTGACATTCAATCATCTCGTTTTGAGAAATTCTAGGAAATCTGATTTTGAAATCATGGGGAACAGTCAATCTCTGACTATATCCCAATTTGACCTTGAGGGCAGTCATGGTGAGTTTATCTAGTTCTCCATCATGAATCCTATCTCTGTTCTTACCCGTCAACAACTCGTTTTCATGTTGTTCAATTATTCCAAGAAATGCACGAATCACTCTGGTATCTCGTCCAACGGTCTGCCTAAGTCGTTGCCTTGTCCTCTCGGTCATAACATCCCAATTAATAGGGACCTTCACCGAGATTGTCACACCCTTGGACCGTGGCACCGTATTCACCTTTCTATATAAACCTCTGACCCATTTCTGGTCAGTTGAGTTCACTCCCATTCTTATTCCCAAGAATGGTTATGTACTCGTACAATAACTCTGGATGTTTCTATATAAACCTATGAAGACTGCAAAGGCTGAACCTATCAAAATCGCGAATAGATTGAATATATCGCACTAAATCGAATGTTTCATATTGTCGAATTACCCGAAAAATTACTTATAATAACTACTAATACTATGATGTGTCAAATATCCTAAAACCAAGAACCATGCTAGACTTCTCACTACCACTTTCAAGATGGGAATGGTAGCCACACTTACATTAGACGAGATAGTGCTACGGATATGGTAGAAATTCGTTTTCCACAAAAGAGCAATTAGAACGAGAAAATAAATGGACTAGCATGTAAATGAAAATCTGATAAAATATCTTTTAATTATTAATTGTAATTACTTACGAATGTGCAAGATTTTAGTAATTCTAGAAGTGTATGGGTTGATTAGAGTTTCCGCTGAGAACGATACATCGTACAAAGGTATTAGTAACGAACTGTCGCGCTTGCAGGTACTAGATATTACTAGAGATGCCGCGTTTCCATATAGTTTAAGATGTGTGGGGCTATGATAAAACCGTTCGAGCAAAAGCCGTCCCCTGAGAGAATTGAATTCCGCAAGGTAGCTGACTCCATGCTTATCCCTGTGGTGGAATTTGATTTACAATTCTCAATGCAGTATGCCAATCCCGCTGCGGTTACGATGTTGAAATTGAGTGAGGACAAACTCGCGGCAGGTATTCATGTTGACGACTTAATAGTTCCTGAGCAGCATGCACTTGTTCATGAAGCTTTGAGTTTGCTAGACAGTGACGTTAAACCAACATCTCTCTCACTTAGAGCGGTCACAGGTGCTGGGGTCGCTATACCTTGCCAAATTTATGCTGATAGAGTGATTATTGACAACAAGGTATCTGGATTTGTTGCCTATGTGGTGGATCTCTCTCGAAGAAAAGCAGCCGAAGAAAAGATTCTCTCACGCAAAGAAATTCTAGAGTTTATGGTTGATTATTACAGTTTTAGTGGAATCATCATTGTCAATGACAAATACAAGTTCGAGTACGTAAACGATAAACTATGCGATATTCTCGGAAGACGGCGAAGTGAGGTTTTGGGTCACGATTTTCGCGAATTCTTGCATCCCGATAGTGTTGAGATTGTTTCTGATCGATACATTAAACGTCAAAAGGGCGAAGAAGTTCCCTCGGTCTACGAGCTTCAAGTACTAAGAAAGGATGGCATTACTCGTGATATTCGCTTGAATGTCGGTGCCATCCGTGGAAGTGATGGTAGAACTCGCACAGTTGCTCAACTGTTAGATATTACAGAAGAGAAATACAGAGCTCATGCCTTAGAAGACTCTGAATATCGATACAGGAACCTGGTTGAAACCATGGATTCGGGACTTAGCGTTGATAATAGTGAGGGGCGAATGACCTTTGTCAACAACGCATTATGTCGCATGCTAGGATATGATTCTCCCGATGATTTGATTGGCAATAAAATAACTTCAATCCTTCATGGCTGGACTGAGAACAACGTCACTCAAAAAATGGAAGACAGAAAAGCTGGAAAGATTGAGCATTACGAAGCCCAGCTTGATCATAAGATCAATGGAATTGTCCCTGTGGTAGTTTCTGCTTCTCCAATACTTGACCGTAATAATGAATATGCAGGAAGCATGGCGGTTTTCGAGGATGTTTCTGAATTAAAAAAGACGGAGGCTGAAGTCCACTTTCTACTTGATCTTCTCCTTCATGATATTGGTAACCAGTTACAATTAATCCTGGCTGGTGGTGACTTTCTTGAGAAAGACTCTCCCGGGGACCAGATAATACGGTCGAAGAGATATATCATGGATGGAGCACTTCGGTGTCTGGAGCTCATTCAGAAGGTACGACGTGCTGAAGAATCAAAATCAGAGCCGCTTGCTCCTAGGCACCTGTATATGGTTGCTATTGCGGAGTCAGAGCTTCTCTTCAAACAGAGAGGTGTTCGTGTGAACCTTGAAGACCTGGATGAAGAAGCCTTGGTCTATGCTGATCAAGCTCTAAGCCAATTAATCTGGAATCTCCTTGAGAATGCGGTTATTCACAATCCAAAACACGAATCTGAGAAATCAGTATCTATTGGCGGATCAATCTCTGGAGACATTTACACACTTTCTGTTTCTGATAACGGGATTGGCATCCCAGATGACAAGAAGAAAGAGTTGTTCAATCCATCACGAAGATATGGCGGTGTTGGTCTTCATCTTGTAAGAAGACTAGCTGAGAAGTATGGCAGTATTCCCAAGGTACTAGATCGTGTGGAAGGACATCCTGAAGAAGGTCTCAGAATCGACATCGACTTCAAACTTGTTCAATGATTTGAAACAACCACAATAATTATGACACCTCTAAGTTAAGGTTGAATCCGCATCAGAGGTGTATAAGTTTGTCATCTAATTCTTTACTAATCAAGAACGGGTATATTCTCACACTGAATCCCCAACGTCAGATCCTCCGCGATGGAGCAATCTACATCGAGAATGAGAAGATTGTTGAAGTTGGAAAGACCGAGGATCTAAAGACGCACAAGGCTGAGAAGGTTATCGATGCAAAGCACAAGATTGTGATGCCCGGGCTCATTGATACACACGTACATTTGGCACAGGCATTAATCCGAGGATGCGCTGATGATGTTGCTCTAGTTGACTGGCTCAAAAAGTATGTATGGGTTCTCCAAGGTAACTTCACTCATGATGATGGTAGGGTCTCTGCTGAACTCTGTATGGCTGAAATGATACGGACTGGAACCACCTCTTTCGTGGAGTGTATGATTCACTCTCGCTACGGCTTTGATGGAATTGCAAAGGCTGTAGAAAAAATTGGGATGCGCGGTGCTCTCTCCAAGATTGTCATGGACTCGACTGGATATGCAGATAGTGCAGATATTATGTATCCTGGAATGGTTGAGAATGCAGAAGAATGCCTGACTGAGACCGAACAGATGTACAATAAATGGCACGGGAAAGCAGATGGAAGGATTCAGGTCTGGTACGGACTGCGGTCTCTTGGTGGTGTCACACCAGAGTTATTCAAGGATGTAGCTCACAGGACCCGTGAAAAGAAGACACACATGACCATGCACCTTGGAGAGGTAGTTGACGACGTTCGCTATGTCAAGGAGAATTTTGACACAAACCTTACAGGGTTCGCGCGCGACCATGACTTGCTGGGTCCAGAGATGATTTTCGCCCACGGTATTCACTTTGAAGATGCTGAGTTGAAAGTACTAGCAGAAACAAAATCGAATATTTCACACTGCCCTGCAAGCAACACAAAACTGGCTTCAGGATTTGCGAAGATTCCTCAGATGCTCAAGCTTGGAGTACCGGTTTCATTAGGCTGTGATGGAGGTCCAAGCAACAATACGTATGATATGATACGTGAAATGCGGCTCGCAGCCCTCATTCACAAGGCTGTCGTGAGTGACCCGCTCGTTGTTAGTGCAGAAAACGTGATTGAGATGGCTACGCTTGGTGGTGCAGCTGCTATGGGAATTGACGATATGGTTGGATCCCTGGAGACTGGGAAGCTCGCAGACATCATTCTTATCGATATGTACGATCTTGGGCTAACTCCCCCGGTCAACCCAGTCTCGAATCTTGTCTATAGTGGAAATGGCCTGAGTGTGGATACTACCATTGTCAATGGTAAGACACTGATGAGCAACAAGCAGCTCCTGACTCTGGATGAAGAGCAAGTTAAGAGCAAGGCTCGCGTTCACATTGTAGACCTGCTAGAGAGGGCTGAAACTGATATCTGCCCCAAGTGGCCAATTCTCTAATACGCTAGGATATTATCGCTTCTCTTTCGAACAGCTTAGCTCCAACCAATAGGAATACAATTGTAAAGCCCATCATGTACCCGATATTGATGGAAAGTCCAATCAACGTTCCAGTTCCTGCTAGAACTGCGTTCAGGAAAAGAATAGCATGACTGAATGGTATGACGAAGATGATCCATCCCAGAATTCCACCGTATTGAAGAATGCTTCCAGTAAAGCCAAGTATTCCAATCACGAAGGTAGGAATCAGCATTATCATGCTATTGACCGATTCAGCAGTTGCTCTATCTTTGGCAAGGCATGAAATCACAACTCCAATTCCTATTGCACATAAGAGTACTAGAA
>CAZMBV010000151.1:0-5857 GCA_964564335.1 uncultured archaeon | reverse complement strand
ACACCATTATGACACTGCTCTCTAGTCCATTCCGCAATCTGATGAAGGGTATGAAACAGAGTCATTCCTGCATCAGTGAGACCGTATTCCACTCTAGGGGGAACCTCGTCATAGCTCTTGCGACTAACAATCCCTAGGTTGGTGAGTTCAGATAATTTTCTTGACAGGGTTGAATCGCTAATTGCATCACTTGATTCCTTAGTAAGATCCTCTCGTAACTCAGAATACCTAATAGTGCTCACACACGCTCCCAGCATTAGAATCAGAGGGATTGTCCATTGGCGACCCAGTAGACGCACAACACTCTCAAGAGGTCTGATGCATGGTTGCTTTGAATACGCTTGATTATTCATTCTTCGTCATCAGGTAGTTACTTCCATTCATTGGAGCAATAAGTTATATGGTTCATCAAAACTTGTTCTTTCGGATGTAATAACTATGACAAAATGCAAATGTGAGAAAGGTGAACACCACAAAGAAATGAACAGAGAAGAACGGATAGATCATCTTGAAACTTGTATGGCTGAAACTATTCACAAATTAGAGTGCATTAAAGATGAATTGAAGAGTCTTAGAACTCAATAGTGATTTTATTTGACAAGTGTTGATCACCATTGACTCTAGTCGTTGAAACTCAAGACCTCGTGAAGAAGTATAATGACATTTCAGCGGTAGATGGAATCAGCTTCTCTATACGACGCGGAGAGATATTCGGTTTCTTAGGACCAAATGGTGCGGGAAAAACAACGACAGTGCGTATGCTTACGGGAGTGATATCTCCTACTTCAGGATTCATCACAGTCCTAGGCATTGAAATACCAAGACAGGTTAATGAAATTCGACACAGCATTGGAGTCCTTCCTGAAACAGCGAATGTCTACATAGACCTTACAGGACAACAGAATATGTACCTGTTTGGGGACCTCTACGGTCTTAGAAAAAACACTATTGTGGAGAGATCCACGCAGCTTCTCAAGAAGATGAATATCTATGAGGTTAAAGACAGAGCAGCGAAGACTTATTCGAAGGGTATGAAACAACGACTGAGTCTTGCTATGACCCTAATGACCAATGGCGAAGTCCTCTTCCTTGACGAACCAACTTCTGGTCTCGATGCAGAAAGCTCACGAGAAATCCGGGGAATCATCTCTGAGATGGCTACCGAGGGACGTACAATTATTCTGACAACACACAATATGCAAGAAGCTCAAGACCTCTGTTCACGGGTAGCTGTAATAAACAAGGGAAAAATCGCAGCAATTGACACACCGACGAACCTACGGAGAACATTCGAGAAGCGTCAGAGTGTTGTCATGAATCTATCAGAACCTATTCCTCGTGAAAAGATTGAGGAATTATCCAATGTTGAGGAAGTGCAAATCAGCGGCTCAACAGTTCGGTGCTACTCATCAGATCCTGGAAGTGCGTTGACAGATCTTGTGGAGTTAGCAAGGCATCAAGGGGTCAAGGTCTTCTCTGCATGTACAGAATCTGCTACTCTTGAGGATGTCTTCCTTGAACTGATACATTCCGGAGGTGAAACCCCTTGAACGGAAATTCAAAGATCCGAATCCGTCAAATACTTGCTATCGCAAAGAAAGACATGCGGGTCTACTACACAAAGGGACCCACACTGATATTTGGCCTTCTTTTCCCCTTCTTCTTCTTTCTCTCCTTTGTAGTGGGGAGAAGCATGGACCCAGCAACACTGATGCCTGGTCTTATTGCTATGGTCGTCTTTTTCTCAGCAACAGCTGTTGGACCAGTGATTTTTCCAACTGAAACCAGAGCCCATACTCTGGAAAGACTGATCTCCATGCCTGTACCTCTCTGGTGTATTCTCTTTGGCGATAGCCTTGCATCTGCGACTTTCTGTTTCATATCGAGTTCTGTGCCATTTGTACTTGCATTAATACTTCTAGAATTAAGTGTCATTCAAGTGGGATTGACAATCATGGGTATTGTTCTTGGGAGCATTTGCTTTGCGTTTTTTGGTCAGTTGATGTCAGCCCCTCCTGTGGATCAGACCTCCACTATCATGATGATTACGACCATGGTTAAATTTCCTCTCATCTTCATCAGTGGCATCTTCATTCCTCTGGTAACATTGCCTGAGATAATACGTATTATAGCATTCTTATCGCCTCTAACTTACGTTGCGGATTTATTTTGGTCGTCTATGGTTGGCATCTCTCTGTTTAGTTCTTCTGTCAATCTTGCAATAATTGTGGGATGGACTGTACTTCTTGGTATTATGTCATTCTTAGCTCACAAAAAAACTCTTGAGAAACGACTGTAACATCATTCAAACTATTGTCAAACCAAGTGCTTTTGTAAATGAAAGAAAGAGGCTATTCCTAAAACCTGTATATTTCAAGATTGTGAGGCATTCGCAGTGGAAGCTGCGGATGGAAGAAGATGAGAGTCATTCTCACTTCCATCAATCACCTCCTATGTTTTCTATCTCATCGAGGTAGAAGCAGCTTGTTTCACAATCCTTCGGGATTGCGAGAGAGGTGCAGGCACCGACGGGGTCAGGTAACCAGGGAAACTTTCCCAGTACCTGTCTTTTGTTGAGCCACCCTTTTTCTTTACAATGTCATATAGAATGAGTTGAGCCTATTTCCCTCAATTTGTATTCAGTAGGGAACAATCCGACTAATTTCACTGTGTATCGATTCTTCATATCCTCAAGAACCTGATAGTGAGAATATATTGGATAATATTAGTCACCTATGATTAATACTCGATAAATCGATATAATAAATTCAGGAATGAAAGAGTTTAATTCATGACTTTCGGATGGTAATATAGAATGATGAAAGCAAAATTTACAGCTATGGTGTGGGAAGAGGAAGGGACGTACGTTTCGAAATGTCCCGAGATTGATGTTTCATCTGCAGGAAATACTGTTGAAGAAGCTCTTACCAATCTCACAGAAGCGATTGAACTATGGCTAGTCAATGCCCGTGAACTTGGGATTATTAATGATTATCTGCCAATTCTTACCACGACTGAGAAATCCACTCGAACAATTGAGATCAACGTATGAACTTCCGAGTTTGATAGAGTAGGCAGTCTTTACGTAGTGATGTGCGATGAGTAAACTACCTCAGATTGGCAATAAGAAACTTATTCGTCAATTACTCAAGGCAGGATTTCAATATGCTCCTGTGAAAGGAAAGGGAAGTCATACTGCTCTTGTTCTGTATGATACCAAAGGACGTCCTCACCTTGTGATCATCCCTCACAGAAATCCTATTCCAAAAGGAACACTCCTCTCTATTATAAAACAGAGTGGATTATCCAAAGAGGAATTTTTAGAGATGTTGTGAATTAAATCACCATCTCAGATGGACTTGGGGTATAGGCTGACGGGGTCAGGTAACCAAGGAAACTTACCCAGTACATGTATTAAGTTGAGCGCCCCTTTTCTTTTTCATAATTGTTATCCTTTTTCACCTTTCTAGTAAGTAATTGAAATGTCTAACGATATCTGCCTGATATGTGTCCAACAGGAAACAATCAAACTGATTTCAATGAGTATAGATCTTAACCTAGAATTACGTACGCGAGAAGATATCAGGAATTTTATCCTCATTAGTTGTTATACTCCTGATTACAAGAATCGTGATTTTGTTGAGGCGGTCATTAACGCTTTTATGAATCTGATATAGTATCTCAAAGTAACAATTAATTCACGTAGGTAAGGACTCTCCGTTCAAGCAATTTTCCAGCAAGAAAAAGAACCACATAGGGGTCTATTCTATGTATTTCTGCAACTTCTTTGCATGATGACTCTACATTGAATTCATGAATCAATTTCCAAAGCAGTTCCTTGGGACCAAGACTACCTAATTCTATTTCTGTAGGTCTTTGGACAAGTATCAATTTATCATCTATATCGACAACTCGAACCAACTCTATCCAACCATAGTAAGATAATACCGAGAGTAAACCAAGGACCATCTTTCTATCTATACATGAATCATCAATTATCTGGTCGATTGTTCTTTTGCCATCAGTAAAACCCATTAATAGTTCAAGGGCTTCATCAAATTCTCTGACAGCAAATGGAATATTCTCACAACTCTCTAGTAATCTCGGAGTCATCTCTGGATCCAGTTCTCTCAAGTAAAAAGATTGAATGACATCCAAGGCGCATTCTCTTATGCTTCGTAGTTGACCAGCTTCTATGCACCTCGACCATTCAGGTCGTTCTCGAAATCTCTTTCTGATACTATCCCTGATTTTGATCAGTCTATTTCGGTATATGGGCTCATTTGAAATTGAATTCATGATGAGCACATAGAGTAACTCATCTGCAAACTCGAACAGGATTGTTTGGTGCTTCCATGCTATTCTCTTGATTCCATCGTTCATGACCTGTTGAATGGCTCGAAACAGTCCTGCTAGCATATCTGGGTCCAACTGTATTGGATTAGTATATTGAATATTAAGAAGACAAAATCCAGCATTACGCCAAATTAGCAGGAAATTCTTGATTTCCGTTACTTCGATATGGTCATTCACTTTTCACATAATTCTGGAGAAAAGGATAACCGCTTTGATTCTCTCATTCGCTCGATCCCTCAATAAACAAACGTAGGGATTCTAGCAACGTAGGGGCTTCTGGAAGAAAATCTAGATTAAGTCGATAATGAAATTCCTGATTTCCCCAAGTGGAAGTTGCTCTCCGTTTTTCAAGAAAGTCACTCAGGACGAGTAAATCTATGACTCCCCACTCTTTATACATGGTTCTCTGGGAGAGTTTCTCATCACTTAGAAGACGAATCCTATGCTTGTTTCTCCAGCCAAGATTTTCAAGGCTAATAGATTGTGACTTTTTGAGACCATAGAAATCTTGTATTAGTGCTCGAATTAGTGCTGCAGTGACAAGTTGAGATTGTTTCCAGAGTTTCTCATTTAGATTAGTAATCTTCTCGATTACATCATCGGGAAATGTAATACCATGTTTCTGAATCAAATCCAGAATATTTGCTTGGATCATGGCTCATTTCACCTGAGATTGTACAACTACATGAAGTGTTGCGGTCTAATTGTAATAAATTCCTCTATCAGAGGTTCAACTCAGCATTAGCGGAGAAAAGGATAAAGCTCATTGTCATTCGTAAGAGATATTGCAGGGTTCGTTTCTACGAATAACGAGGGAATTTGTAATTGCTCGCTCAAGTATTGGATGTTCTTCTAGAGCTATCATTATTCATTATCATTGCAATCATGGCAGGTGCTCTATCCAGCTATTTCTTCATTACACATTATGATAATGATTATGAAGACACTACAAAAGAGCGGGTTCCCGATGAATATTTTATTCGTTTGGATGAGCTCCAAGAAACTCTTGCAAGGGAAGGCATAGAATCTGCCAAAGTTCAACGAGTAATAGAACGATCTGAGAAACGACTTGAGGTCTACAATTATCATGAATATCTTCGAAATTTCCTCATTCCCACAGAACTCAAGGTCTTCCAAGTAATGGCAGAATTCTTACTTGCTGATGGCCCGGTTCCATATGGGGATTATCTTCTATACCCTGGTGGATGGAGGAATAAAAATGAGATCTGGGAAGCCAGTGGAGTCCCAAAGAAATCGATCTATGGAAGGAACAATATCCTTGTCAGGTTTACAATTCTTGGTCTGACTAAGCAGAGGCCATCAATAAGTAAGTGGGGACAGCAAAAATTCCAGTACAAACTCAATGCTGAGAATCAGATAGTGAAAGAATATGTGGGCGTTCTTCGGGACTCTAAGGTTGAGTAGCTCCAATATTGTGTCAAACACGATTCACCAGTAAATCTATCCTTTTTCACCATTAAGTACGTCCGAAAGGATTTCG
>CAZMBV010000150.1:0-5886 GCA_964564335.1 uncultured archaeon | reverse complement strand
CTCAATGTCGGGATCTTGAATTGGTGGTAGTCCAAGTTTTTCACGCATTTTGTCGACGACGGACGTCCTCGTGGTTACTCTTCCATTCTGCATTACCGCTTCAGCCATCTTGATGTAACCAGGTGCTGCATTTCCTTCACGACTAGCCATATTTCGTAGAACTGTTACAACATCAGTGAAGTTGACTTGTTGCACACAACGCTCTTCACATGTGAAGCAAGCTGCACACATCCAAATCGATTCACTTGCTAGTACTTCATCTTTCAAACCAAGTAAGACATGACCAAGGACTTTCCTAGGTCGATAATCAGTTACAGAGCTAACAGGGCAACCACCACTACACGCGCCACACTTTAAACAGTGGAGAAGACCTTCTCCCCCAACCTGATTAGCTATTTCATATTTGAAGGAATTATCAACTTCATCATCGCGTATAGGCAAGTCGCGACGGTATGTTTTCGGTTTGTCCGTCTGTTCCATGTCACTACTACTCTCCCATCTTACAGGTGAATTTTCAACAGCAGAGAGTGAGAATGAGATCAGTTTCTCCCTCGCTACCGTAATCAACCTACTATTGCTACTTCGGTTCCTGAATAAAGACAGCAAGGATTTGATGATTCTAGGATTTCGCTTTGTATTTGACCACGCTCAAAGTTTCAAAGTATAAACGAATATCGAATAATCAGGAACATTTGTAAACCATATATTCAATTTACTTTCCAAATGACTATATATCTGTGTGGGGAAAAGCAGCGAAAAAAACAACGTTCGAAAACAAGCATGACGAAGAATCTTATGTATCAGGTGGTACGTCCATGATGTGTATTTTAATTGAATCGAAAGGAACCACGTTGAAAGATGTGCGATTTAAATCATTCACCATTCTTTTTATCAAACTAGTTTTTTCATTTCATATAGATGATTAGAAGCACATAAACCACAACTTTCGTGATGTAACTTCATTCCTTTAACCTGATATCATTATAGTTGTCATAATAATTGTCATCGTAATACTCAAGAAAAAGTGAAAAATACTCTAGAGTGGGAAAATACAGGAAGATGATATCGAAAAGATAATTAAAGATCTGAAAAAATAAAGTAAGGAAGGAGCAATAATGATAGCCCCTTCAAATACACGAACGTTATCGTTCGATTATCTTCGGTTGTGTTCTTCAGCAGACATGTCCACTGCAGAGTTTATTTCCTCAATTGGTGTTTCAGCTGATTCGATTGAACCAAACTTGCCGGATTGAAGTCTTAAACTGCCTTTGAAAATCCCTACATACCCATTGGTAAGATTGTAGGTTTCGCCTTCCTTCATTGTATCAATGGTCTCGTTCCAGAAGGGCATAGTGATTATTCCGGTCGAATCACCGACTGTAGCATCCAGTACACGGTGTGTCTGGCTATCCCTGCGGGATTCAACTGTTCTTTCTTCTCCAGTGCTCATAACCTTGAAGGAAATGTTTACACTTTTCATTCCGGGTTTGAGCTCGGAAATTGTAGCCTCGACGGCTTCGATTTTAAAATCTGTCATAATGTATCACTCGCTGTTGCGAATTCAGGTCATGCAAAAATAAAATGAACTTCATGTGGAAGTACAAAAAGGTCGTTAATCCTCAAGAAAACCAGTCTGAAACGTCTGTATAGTTACTTGCCTGTACATTCAAGATGCGGGAGTTTGCTTAAGGCGTTATGCATAGTACATCTGAAAGAAAAGGGAGAGAAGGAATGTGGTAAGCAGTATCTGGCAGTAACTTTACTTCGAAACTTTAGCTAAGGATTTTGCGAGTTTCTTCTTCTCCTCCAAATTGCTTAGACGATTGATCATGATTCTTTGTGCCTGAGGAGAACCTGCGCCATGCATCGATTCAGTTAGGTATCCAACAGCAGCTCTTCCAAGTGTTAGATTTTCAATTAATCTTAGCATCTTGATTCTGTCAATGGTTTCGACCCCTTCTGCTCCAACCAGATATTTCTCTATGATATTGCGAGTCTCTGGATTACTTAATTCTTGAGCACTTGGACATGTCACGAATAGTCCACCTGCTATATCTTGTAGTAACCTAGAGATTTCATAGGGAAACCTCGTCACATTTTGTTTGCAGACATTCGCAAGAAGAAGATCAACTAGATAATTTCCAGCAGGCGTTTTATAACCTGCAGCAGAACAGGCTATTCCACACGAGTACAATGTTTCGTTTAGATGAATCATCTCTGTGATTTTGTCACGAATGTGAGATGCATTTTCAACGCCATTGTATTCAGCAATTGAAGCAGCTGCACCTACAAGCACATCACCGACTCCAACCTTGCATCCACCATAGCTTTGACGATGGTATGCTGAAAACGATTCGACAAGACGACCACAGAACTCGCTCTCTCCGTTCATGAAGATACGTTCATTTGGGACAAAGACATCATCAAAAACAATGAGACATTCTTGACCACCAAAAACAGAATTACCGCAGTCCACATCTCCAGATTCAGTTTCATCAAGACGGCGAAGGTCACAAGACTGACGCCCATAGAAGTAAGTTAGTCCCTTAGCATCTGCAGGAACAGCGCAACAGATTGCAAAGTCCTTATCCTCGTTCCGCATAGCTAAGGTCGGCATAATGAGATGCTCATGAGAGTTCAGAGCTCCTGTCTGGTGAGCTTTGGCTCCGCGTATCACGACACCATCATCTCTTCTTTCTATAACATGAATATAGACATCAGGATCCTTCTGTTCGCTAGGTCGTTTGCCACGATCACCTTTGGGATCAGTCATACATCCATCAATGGTCCAATCATTAGTTTCGGCTAGTTTGATATAGTCAATGAATCGCTCATGATAGTTTGTTCCAAACTTGTTGTCTATCTCGAATGTTGTGAGATATACAGCATTCAATGCATCCATTCCAACGCATCTTTGAAAACAAGTTCCAGAGAGTTGTCCTAGTATACGCTGCATCTTGACTTTGTTCTGAAGATCATCTGTACTGGTATGTAGGTGACAGAATCTATTGATTTGATTCCCGGTAAGAATCGATTTTGCTGTCATTATATCTGTAAAATCAGGATTATGTGCCAAATCGTAAGTAAGAGCTACTGAGTTAATAGATGCTCTGATAATAGGATGCTCTATTGGATTTTCGACCTTTTCACCAAGCATATAGATTGTGAGAGACCCTCTTTTCCTAAGACTTTCAATATATTGTTCACCAGTCTTCAATACCATGAGAAGCAACTCCTTATCAAGAGTTCATCTCTTTGTCATGCAACACATTCACTTAAGAGCTGTGTTGCTCGTTCAAGAATAAAGGTTCTATCCAATGCTCTAGCAAGGCTAGAAGATATAGAATCAGAAATTTCTTTTAGAATACATCATCTCATACGTTCTTGTGTCCAAAGAGCGTTTGGGAATATTGGAAAATCATCACAAATAGAAAGGTTGGGGCTAGTGTGACTATCACACATTCAACCTATAAAGAATGAAAGAGGATCCCGGGAGACCCTCAAATCTAGACTTTCAGGTATCATTTCCGACGTATGCCAAAACCTTGGGTTAAACGATTAATTTGTTCTGATGTCAGAATGGCATACGTAGAATTGGGGAACATTTCATCTTCTGCTTCTTCTTCTGCAAAGAATTTTCTGTATAGCCTAATCTCGTCCTTGCGTTGTTGTCGCATTACTTTACGTCGTTTTTTCCGGTAAATACTTCCTGACATTTTTGTTATACCTCCACTTGGAAATGACATCCAGAACAGCTGCTCGCGTATAGCTGCAGTCCGCAAACCTAGTCCTCTCCCCCGAGAGAACCACAGAGAAAGAAGCAGAAATCACGAGGAAGAAGACATGGTACTAGTTCACACTAATATTGTGGAACCAATACTGGAGTGTCATTATTCCTCGCATTGTAATTGGTCCAACAAAGAATTGTGATATAAGATTTAGTTTCAAAATACCGAAAATTTCACCAACTTTTTTCAAGGAATTTTAGAAAAACCGAATTCTTATCGGTTTCAGTAATGTGTACTAGTCAAATTGGGTATCAAGCCATTTTCCAAGAGGATTCCAGCCACCTGCGGGGAATTCCGCGTGCTTGCCATTTTTAACAACATGGAACATCTTGTTCTGTGAAGGAATCTCATCATAGAGTGCTTGACAGGCATCAACTGAGAAGAGCTCATCATTGTCACCAATTCCGACAAAGACAGGCATAGTTCCAAGTTCAGGAAACGTGAAATCTCGAAGACCAACAATTCTCATGAATCGATATGTGTATTTGAAATTAAATAGAGGGTCATCACGTCCAACCATTCCATCTCGATAGTAATGTATCACTGGTCTGCTAGGTCGGAATATGGAGCTGAACAGTATCCTCAATTTCTGAGTTATTGACAATATAGGATATGCAGTGGGTCTTGTTCTCCGTGCTCCACTGAGAAGGACAACGCCATCTATATATTCCAGGCAATTGCTGATAGCAATCATACTGGATAACACTCCCAGACTATGGCCCAGGAGGACAACCCTAGGATGAAGGGCTCTAACAAATTCTAACGCTTCACAGAGATCCTTGCTGAATCGATTCATGCCCGGACTGTCACCCCGATTACCATCAGAGAGCCCATGCCCTCTCAGGTCAAGACCGTAGACAGTGAATCCTAGTTTAGTGAGGGGATTCGCGATCATCCCGTA
Source organism: uncultured archaeon (assembly GCA_964564335.1). Taxonomy (GTDB): domain Archaea; phylum Asgardarchaeota; class Thorarchaeia; order Thorarchaeales; family Thorarchaeaceae; genus SMTZ1-45. The sequence continues at coordinate 1,197 of CAZMBV010000150.1, read as the reverse complement.
TGGGCCGCTATATGCAGTTATACCATGGAAGAGTAGTATTGCGGATTTCTTTGATACTGTCTCCGTAGATTCCCATTCTCTCAAGAAGAGTATTTGATTGTCCGAAGTTGTAATCAAATGATGGGGGCCGTCATACGCTTTCCTAAGAGTTGGAATGTCTACTACCATAATACAACACAATGAATCACTGAACTTCGATCTTAAAGTATTCTTGCTAAATTGTATTCTAAGGGAAAAGCTCGGACACAACAAGTGCGATTGGCATTTCCTAGCGAGTATACTCACCTCTGCTTGATCACTTCATTAGAAGGCACTGAATGCTCATATAGAGGATCTTTCGAATGTCGAACGAGAGTTCTATATCCGAAAATAAGGATAATGGCGATAGAAATCGGAATCCAGAATAGTAGTAGATAGAAGTACCCCATTCCTTCGGATGCTAACTGAATAATATTGATTGGAACAATATCACTTGCTGTGTTCCCCATAGCATGAAATAAGATTGCAGCTAAAACAGACCCATTTGTATTATTAAATACCCAAGTTCTAGTTATGGAAACAGGAATCCAGAAGATGAAGAAGAGTACCAGTGAACGTCCTTCCCAACCAGTTAGACCTGGAATAAATGCGAGAGGCAAGTGCCAGAGACCCTCTATCACACCTAAAATAAAGGCGGAAGCCGTGGCATTAAATCGAGCCTGTAGATTTGGAAGAGCATATCCACCCCAGCATTTTTAGTTATGAATCAGCATAGTCAAGCGCCTCGCGCGCCGAATCATACAGACCCAAACAAATGGTGGCACATACAACTAATACCAAGACTACAAGTCCGCCAACGACAAAAAATGTCAGTGGCGGGTAAATGGCTAACGCTATTAGAAAGAGAACAAGAACAACAAATGCTAGACCCACACATTTTTCCCACATTTTACTGACTGACGGTTGGGCACCAAGAGGAATCGTCATCGCAGAACTTTCACATCACCATATTCGGTATGGTAAAAGGATTGAGGGAATTTAAACCATTTCAACTCCTCGATGGAAAGTTGTAATACTGACAAGGCCAAGGAAAGTCTTGTCTTAAAAGGAAAAGGGATGGAAGGAGTGCGACCAGCGTAGTTTAACAACTAGATTTTCTTCTTAGAATCTTCTAAGAATTGTTCGAGGAGATGAATTATTCCAAGCATTTTGCATGTA
>CAZMBV010000149.1:0-5949 GCA_964564335.1 uncultured archaeon | reverse complement strand
GAACCTAATATGAAAATCAAGGAGAGCGAGATGATGGATCTCTTCTTCTTCATGCGTAATATCCAATCACTATTGATAGATACAAGATAAATTAGAGGTAGAAATAATGACAACAGAAGAAAACGAACCAACCGCCGTTTCCTCAACAGCGACTATGAGTATTGATGAGGTTCGCGATAGAGCAACAGAGATTATTCGTGAGTGTAACCGAATCATCGTTGGGAAAGAAGATATTCTTTCAAACTTACTTACTGCAATGCTGTCTAACGGTCACGTGATACTTGAAGGAGTTCCTGGGTTAGCTAAGACCTACATGGCTAGGACTTATGCTGCAATCCTTGGATGTGACTTCAAGAGAATACAATTAACAGTTGATACGCTTCCTGCGGATTTGCTGGGTAGCAATGTCTTTAATCAGCGAACTGGGGAATTCTGGTTCAGAAAAGGACCTGTATTCTCAAATTTGGTTTTAGCGGATGAGATAAACAGATGTCCTCCAAAATCGCAGAGCGCTCTCCTTGAGGTCATGGAAGAACGTCAGGTATCAATTGAAGGAGTTACAAGAAAGCTACCAAGGCCCTTCCTGATTATTGCAACTCAGAATCCTGTCGAGCAAGAGGGAACATATCCTCTTCCAGAAGCACAACTCGATAGATTCATGTTTCGTCTAATACTTGACTATCCTTCTGATGTCGAAGAAGCCGAGGTCATCAGACGAAAGCACCTTGGAGAGGCGTCTGACCTCAAATCTCTCGCGGACCCTGCAACATTGATTCGTATGCAAAACACTTGCAAGACAGTCTTCCTCGAAGAGGATATTATCAACTATATCCGCGATATTGTCATCAGAACAAGGAATGACCCTCAAATTCTATTGGGTGGGTCACCACGAGCTTCGCTAGTGCTGATGAACGCATCAAAGACACGAGCTACGATGAATGGTCGTGACTATGTCATTCCTGAAGATGTAAGAAAACTTTCAGTTGAAACACTTAATCATCGACTTATTCTAAAGCCCGAAGCTGAGCTTGAGGGTCTCACAGTAGAACGTGTAGTTACAAAGATTTTGGGCGAAGTCGACTGTCCTAGGTAAAACTGGAGAAGATTTGTTGTGATAACCCAGAGAGGCTTTGTAGTAATTTTCGCAGGAGTTCTGCTACTAACTAGTGGATTTTCTTTCGTTAATTTCTACCTCGTACTCTTAGGAGTCTATCTTGTAATTGGATTAGTTATTACATTACCTCTCTTTGCACTCACTGCAAATCTCGCTGGCATAGAAATAGATCGTCAAATTGACAAGGTGAAAGTCTTTTCAGGAGACTTTCTACGAGTTCGGGTCACAGTTCGGAATGTTTCACGTAGACATTTTGATTTCATCGAAGTTCATGATCAATATCCTGAAACCTGGATTCTAGCTATCGGTGAGAACTTCATTGCCTCAAGAATTGAACCGGGTAGTAGCGTTACTTTTTCGTATATTCTCCAAGCACGAATGCGCGGTCGATATCACATTGGACCTACCGAAGTCATAATGAGAGACCGATTGGGTATGCATTATTACAAGAGAACCCTCAAAGCTCATACAGAGGTTTTGGTTTACCCCACATGGAAAGATGTCCGTCGCATGGAAGCTCTTGGAAAACAGCGTCAATTAGGGCTCATGTTTGGAGCACACAGAACAAAGACTATTGGAATGGGTTCTGACTTTGCAGGATTTAGAGAATATGTCCCTGGAGATGAATTTAGATTAATCGATTGGAAGACAAGTGCAAAATCCGGTAATATGGTCATTCGTCAGTATGAGATGGAGAAAAATATACAAGTCATCTGCATGGTCGACACCAGTGGGAGTATGGGTAATGGCTACCCTGAAAATACAAAACTGGAATATGCAATTCGCGCAGCTGTATTATTGACTCATATGGGACTTGAAAGGAAGGACCTAGTTGGTACATGTACATTTAGTGACATAGTTCATGGATTTGTCCCTCCTGGTACGCGACCCAATCATATGTATGATGTTCTGGAAGTCTTAGCAGCTGCTGAACCAAAAGGTTGGAGTGATTACGAAACTGCAATTCAGTACGTTGTGAATAATACAAAGAAACGATCTTTATACATTTGGATGACCGATCTTGAAGAAAGTCCAGCACCTCTTCTTAATGCTATGAAAACCCTGGTAGCTAATGGCCACAAGGCAATGGTAATCAGCCCATTTGGACCGTGGTTTGAGGCTCCTGTTGGTCAGTTTGGACCTGTCGAGAAAGTGCTTTCCGAAGCTGTATCCGAGGAACTTTGGGAGCGTAGAAACAAAATTGCACGAGCACTGGCTAGATTTGGTATTGAAGTCATCAACGTAGGTCCTGAAGATTTCCTTCCAGCAATTATCAAGACATACAATCAAGCAAAACAGAAGGGGGTTGCAATGTTTTGAAAGCCGTTACCTGGATTCTTCGCATTGCATCAGTTGTGACCTTCTCAGCAATGGCATTTTTTGTATACCTGTTTTTGAATACAAATGATATTTGGAACTGGGATGCTCCATACGAATTTATTGTTACAGTCTTTCGCTTACTTTCCCTTATTCTTTTCTTCTTGACAACCACTATGATTAGCGGACTTTCTAGTGCGCTATTGGGTGGAGCTCTCCCAAATGATCTAGTTGTAGGACTGTACAACACCCTTGTTCTAAGACAATGGTACATGCAGCCATATGGTATTGATAGTCCATTGACCAATCTTCAACAGGTCTGGACTTCCTTTGGTGCCAATATGTCTTCAGTGCTTCTTGCATTGTGGGATAATTCGTTTCTGTTTTTGTATTTCCTCTTTGCTGGAATTGGTATTGTCTTATTTTTACAGTCTCTTGTAAGAATGGACCACAAGTTTGTAGGAGGCGCTTTCATATCAATTCAGGCGATTATCATCCTTGCGTCCTACAAATTATTAGAAGTACCAAATCTGGACCCATTCCCTACAGACCTTCTTGCTCTCTTGACCAATCACTATCAAATTCTAGCAATTATTTCATTTGCATATTTGGAAGTAAGCTATCAGATGATATACAGTTATTCAGTGGGGAAACCTGTCGAAGATAGAGAAGAAACACTCAAGAAACAGCTTCTCGCACTCAGACAAGCAACACGAAAACAAGATGCTATTGAACGGGGTGAAAAAGTATCTAGTTCTAGTATAAGTCGTACCACGAGTGTAGCAGCATTCTCATTCCTGCGTGAAGCTATTGAACGAAAAGTAGTCGGTTCAACGAATGCATTAGAGAATCTTGATGCAGTATCAGATGTACGTCGCCTTCAGATATATGTTGATGAACTTCTTCAATCAGACTCGAAAGCAAAAGACGAGCTAACTGCAAAAGCTGCAGCACCATCATCAGTATATGTTATCGGTTCAACAATCACAGGTTCTGTAATTAGATTTCTGAGTGTTATAGTTATTGCATTCATTTTGATGAGTCCTGCGGTATTGACCACAATCTTACGTTTGCCCATTGGAATCCAGAATAGTATGGAGATCATTCAACCTGAAATGATGCTCCTTCTCTTTCTCCCAGTTCTTCTTCTCTTCCCCTTTGCTGCTATGGTCATTACCTGGTTCTCAAAGCGACCAAAAGTGGAGAAAGAAGAATTATCCAGCGAAGAAAAGCAAGCTGAGAGAGAACGAAAGAAAGATCTTGCACGCCGTCGAACAGAAGCAGCAAAAGCCCGCAAGGAAAGAGAAAGGGCTAGAAAGAAAAGATCCCGTACAGAAACCGAGGTCGATGAATGGGATAAAGCATTGGAAGAAACTTATCGTAAGTAGAGAAGATCTTCTTGACAAAGTCAATAGTACTGAGTCATGGAACCCTTGATTGGATAACATCAGGAGCAAATACATTACTCCAATTTCCTGAATCTACATTCTCTTTTTCAAGCCCATCACAGGTTCATCAAGACCTATTCAAAGTTGCAAAAGAAAAACTCGATATTATTCACATCAGTGATACTGCAATTAATAGTCGAAATTTGAGGATATCTAAGTTCCAATGAAAATCGTGGAGAGTGCAATAGATAGGACCCAAATAACAGTAATGACTGCTTCACCAGCTACAACTCCACTAAGTATTCTACTCATCTTGTTATAATTGGCATCTTGCATCTCAATTTGTTGTTGGATTGCAGTTTCATCTGTAACCGCCTTTTCAGGTTCAGTATCCCTCTTGATTCTGTAGTTAATGTATCCACCTAATAAAATCGTCACTGAAGTGGCTGAAGGGATTAAAACTCCGATGACAAGGCTCATGGGACTTAACCCACGCTTATTCAATTCTCTCCCTATAAGAAAGCCAGCAACACCAAATGAAAGTAGGTAGAGGAAGACGAGAATCGGATTAGCATCACCAAATTGTGTCATTCCAGGGAGTCCACCTGCTCCAATTCCTTGAAGGCTTTCAATTAGAAATCCGAATAGTTGAGCCGCGGGACTTGGAAGGTCTGCCCCACCAAAACCCCCATACATTTCAAACAAAGTGAATGTAATGTATGAACCGATTGTGGTACCCAGCACAGCTCCTATAAAAACAGCCTTCAGAATATCTCTACCTCGTACATTTGTCAAACGCCCCAATTTGAGATGTACAAGGAGTGCGATTGCTGCATCCTGAAGTGCTCCCAGCATTGACATGAACGTAGTAATAACTGCAAATCCGACATGGAATAATAGAATTGCGGGTATTGCTACAATGTCTGTGATATAGCCTGCAAGCATCCCTGTTTCACTAATTGCTCGTGCAGTGAAATACACGGAAATCATGGCAATTGGTGTACCAATCAAAAACAACAGCCAAGGTATTTGGATTTCTGGGAATGGCACTATGAAATAGAAGACGATTATTCCTACAATCATGAACAAAATCAGGGAAACAATCGCAATCCATGGTGGAAGTTGTCCCCTTCTGGATTTCAGATACCCTCTTGGATCTGCGATAATATCTCTAACCTCTTCTTTGAACATCTCTATTGAAAACAGGTTCTCTTTTACGCGCATCATCTTCAATAGATCCTTGGTGTGGATTGGATTTTCGACAATCACTGCACCATCTTCTTCACTTACCTCGACCGAAGTCCTCTCTTCGAATTCTTCAGGAGTCATATTCTCTTCTTCATGATTCCTTAGGAAATCTCCTGCAATCACGGTAACAAATAGACCCAATGCAATGTACAGAATTTCTGGTCTTTTAATATGGCTTCCAAATAAGATAGCTGGATTAGCGCCCTCAAGTAAGATCCAAATTAATAATGATATCAGCGCGCCTAAAGCAATCACAAGAGATCTCTTCCATCCAACAAAGAATCCAATTCCAACCATCATAGGTGAATTGCTAATGCCTATCCAACTTGGAATCGCTGAGGCTGCTGGAACTACTGGTGACAATGCATTGGGAAATGAGCTCAAGTTTGCTCCAGAGAGTCCCTCCGCAATCTTTGTGGTTCCTACCCATGCTGTTGATATACCAAGCCCAATACCAACAGATTTCTTTGCTTCTCTATCTCCACCAATCGATTTTATTGTGTATGCTTGCGGTTGGACCTGGGGCCATGCCTCATTCTCAAATCGGTCACGATAAGGTGCTAGTAGTAATATCCCAAAGATTGCGCTTATTCCAGTCACAACAACAATGAAACCAAAGGTTGTCAGAGGATTAAACAATGCGCTACTCATATTGAATAGCGGATTTTCGGGATCAAATATTGCGATAGCAGGAAATGTAATTAAAACTCCAATTGAAACCATCGCTGAAGAGTTTGCAATCGCTACAGAAATCGTATTCTCTTCTGGTGTATACCTCCCTTTTACTGTTAGAAATATGGCACCTAACATTTCAGCTCCTACTAAGAAAACAACACCCAATTTGAGAGCTAGCCAAATTCCAAGGAATGTCATGATGATGCC
>CAZMBV010000148.1:0-5967 GCA_964564335.1 uncultured archaeon | reverse complement strand
ATGGTCCTCCTGGAACTGGAAAAACAATGACTGCACAAGCTGTTGCCAATCAAGCTAATGCCAGGATATTCTTCGCGAAAGCATCTGATTTGATTGGAGTTCATGTTGGTGATGGTGGTAGAAGAATTAGTACACTCTTTGATGATGCTCGAAAGAACTCACCAAGCATCATTTTCATTGACGAACTTGATGCAATTGGACTAACTCGTTCATTCCAATCGATTCGTGGTGATGTATCAGAAGTTGTAACAGCACTCTTGGGAGAATTGGACCAGACTGCAGAAGCATCCGGAGTAGTTGTCATTGGTGCTACAAACGCGTTACCACTAATTGATCCTGCAGTCAAAAATCGGTTCGATACCGTCTTTGAATTTGCTCTGCCTAATTTAGAAGAACGATTGGGGATACTTCAGTATTACTGCAAACGCTTACCGTTAAAAATTGATATTGATATGCAAGAAGTTGCGAGGATGACTGACGGTTTATCAGGGAGAGACCTACGAGACCGCATTCTTAAAGAATCACTTCATATTGCAATCTCTAATGAGTCTAGTACTATAACTTCGGAGATAGTTAGAGGAGTATTGGATAAGATAAAACCCAAGAACCGTCCTAATTATACCATTTAGAGAACAAGTGATTGAGTGGTGGATGATTACTTTGAAAATAATAATTATCACAGGTATGCCCGGAGCTGGAAAAAGCGAAGTGGCAAAGGCATTCCAAAATGCTGGTTTTCCATTAATTACCATGGGTGATGTTATTCGGGAAGAAACCAGAAATCGAGGAATAGAAGCAAATCCTGAGAACACCAAAAAAGTCATGTTGGAACTACGGGAATTATATGGTCCAGGTGCAGTTGCAACTCGTTGCCTTGATGGTCTGTGTAATCAAAAATCGAATATTATTGTAATAGAAGGTTGCAGAAGTATTGCGGAGATTGATGTTTTTGATGACTATGCAGAAGAATTAGTGATTGTCTGTGTGCATGCATCTCCAAAGATACGATTCTCTCGTTTACAGGAAAGAAATCGTAAAGATGCGCCTTCAACCCGGGAAATTTTCAGGGAACGTGATATTAGAGAGATATCAGTAGGTCTGGGTGGAGTAATTGCGTTAAGTGATATCATGTTGATTAACGAAGGAACCCTTGAAGATATACAAAATGCTTCAAAGGAACTTGTTGAGAAGTTGACTTGAAATGAAAGCAACAATCAAGTGTATTGTTCATCCTACAGAAGAAATTCAAAGAATTGAAAAGGCAATAGAGAACCTACTTGGACCAATTACATTCTCCACAGCAAGATTCGATGAATTTACCGAAATTTATTCATCTAACGCCAGTAAATCCAGTTTTGTAATACTAAGACAACTAGTTCATGATAAGAGAATCCTCGATGCTGTTAGAGTACGTCTTCTAAAGAATCTTGATGAGTTCACTACATTCATGTTTTTTGATAAACAAGCGGCATTTACCGGAAAATTAAGACTCATTGATAATATCAATGAAGATCCTCCTCTAGGTTCGATTGAGATAAGATGTGAGTTCGAATCAGAATCTCAGTTTGAAGAATTTCTTGATTGGTTTAGTCCTCGTACAAAAGATGGCCGAGTCATAACCTAAATACTAACAGTCACAATATCTCGAACCAATCCACTATGAACTCGCATACTGTGTTGACGGGCAACAGTAAGACCTACATCCTGTACAATTTGGGATAATTTCATCTCACTATCACAACAAAGACACATACATTCTCCTTTCGATTGAAGGATTGAATCTGCAACTTCCAGTAGTGATTCTACGAGTTTGATGGTTGTGTTACCTCTAGTAGAACTTGCTCGTCCATAGGGAGGATCGGTAACGATACGATTTACAGAAGAGATAGGAAGATGTTGAGTATCTCCTTGAACTAATGAATATTGCAAGCTAATATTGCTGAGATTTACTCTGGCGCCAATCAATAATTTCCAACTCAAATCAATTCCAATGACGGAAGCTCCAATATGCAAAGCTTCACACAATATTCCACCTCCGCCACAGAATGGGTCAAGAACAATATCACCAATTCGTACTCCTGCAAGATTGCACATCACTCTAGCCAATGAACTATTCATCATACTTGGATGAAAGAACTCTTTCTTGCCTGGTTCTCTTCCTCTTAATAACATACGGAGTTTGGAAGTATTTGATTTGCATATTGTAATCCTTTCAGACATTATTAGAACCAGAATCTGAACTGACGGATTTCTCAGATTGACATCTGCACCCGTAGCACTCACAATATGAGCACCAAGGTTTCTCTCTATCTGTAATCTCATATCCAAGTCATTATCTTCGTCTATACACAACGTCCTGACTGCAAAATCATCCTGTTTAGTGATATGAGCCATCCACTCATCATCGGAGATTCCCTGAGTTAAATCATCAATTGAATCGGATTCATACAGAATTGTACCTGCATACTGAATAAGAGCTGCTCTTTCTAATAGGAAATCTGCAGGATTGTATGGCACTATAATTCTGGCTAAGCGCCCAAACCAAGTTAATTCTGTTTCAATGAAGAGTTGATTCAATAATGCCTCTACTTCTGCAATAGCTAGTCCAATATGCTCCCCTGAAACATAAACAAAATAGGCAGTCAAGCCATCATCACTCTACTCGTATAGATTATCGCCGCCAGAAAATACTCTTTGTAATTCTCCATAGAGAATATCAAGACCCGTCATTTCTTTAGCGGAAACAGGTACAGTACCAGTTGCTGTATCAAGATTACCAAGCATCTCAAGAATAGATTTTGAATACTCTCTACTGAGGCCTGACGCTGATTGCTCTAGAGCTTCCTCAAGAAGGTATGTTTCTTCTCCCCATTGAACAATTCTCTCAACCTCATCTTCAGTAAGAATGTCGGATTTACTGAGTAGAGCTTGCTGTGGTAATCCAAATCTAATATTAATTGACACACCCAGAAGCATTGAAGAGAGATAACCTGTTGGGGTTCTGGCAATATTGGAATCAAGAAGATACAATGATATTGCAGGATCGTCACCTCTAAGCCCAGATACCATTAATGGGCCAGAATTACGATATGCAAATAGCTCCATTTGCCCTGGACAATCTACCAATACATAGTCTCTCTCAGTTTCAAGGATTTCTTCTCGTAAATCATCAATATGTCCAACAGCCATATCTAATGAAGCAACGAGTGCACCATTAGGCCCGAGCCCGAACTGGTTCATTACTTCACCATAGTCGACATACTCTCTGATATCGACATCACTCGTATAGGGTGGACTGTCAACTCCGGGATCTATATTAGCAACAGTAACACTTAGGTCTGATCCCACAAGCCACTTTTCTAATGATGCTGTAAGTAAAGACTTCCCGGAACCTGCAGTTCCAACTAAAAATATGAAAAACATTGATAGAACCAAGATTGTGTGACCAACTACCCGCTTTGAGTTCTTCGGTAGATTAGTCTTTCTAGCCCAAATTTCAATTTGCACAAATCTTATCTGGTATCCGAGAAATCAATCGTCTTATGCACTCAAGTGAGGCCCTTCAAAGGCTTGCAGAAGCTATGGCTGGTGAGATTTGTCTATCGGAGAGCAATCCAGGTGCAATTATGAGAAGGTGGCGTGAACATTTCCACATCTCACAAAAGAGCCTTGCAAAACATCTCAATGTATCACCATCTGTTATTAGTGACTATGAGAGTGGGCGGAGAAAATCTCCGAGAGTTGAAACAATCAAGAGGTTTGTTGAAGGGCTCATAGAGATGGATGCAGAAGAAGGAGGAAGAGTATCAGTAGCACTTGAAAAACTGATAGCTCCAGAAATTGCATCTGATGCAATTATCGATAGCAGAGAGTTTGGATTTCCTGTACCTTCAAGATTACTAGTAGAACATCTTGATTGCACTGTTCTTACTCATCCTAACCTACTTGATAGAGATATATACGGGTATACCGCTCTTGACAGTATTCGAGCTATAGTGAACCTGACCCCACAACAGCTTCTGAGACTATACGGAGGTACAACACAACGCGCTGCAATCCTAACAAATGTATCAACTGGAAGGTCGCCAATGGTTGCTATCAAAGCAAGTCAGATTGGTACATCAATAGCTGTAAAACCAGCAGTTGTAATTCTTCATGGAGTCAAAGAGCTCGATTTACTAGCAGTAAAGATTGCAGATAGTATACATCTTTCACTATGTGTGTCCGAAATCAGTTCAACTGAAGATTTAGTACGAGAAATTAGATCATTTGATCCACAAATGTAACTTGTAAAAGAAGTGATTGAAATGGAATTTGTGATGGAAATCAATGACCCTATTCACGACTTCATTGGTATCACCAATGTAGAAGCTAAAATAATAAACTCTGAAACGTATCAGAGATTGAGACGAATTAAACAATTATCTGGTGCACATTTTGTATATCCAACTGCTGAACACACTCGTTTTGGTCATTGTATAGGCGTGATGTTTCTGGCTGGTCGTACTGGAAAGAAACTTCTGGGTAAATTAAAACTCGGGAATGATGTACTTCAAGAGGTCAGATTAGCAGGGCTGTTGCATGATCTGGGTCACGGTCCATTTAGTCATGTCTTTGAAGAGTCACTTCTTGAAAAACAAGGGAAAAATCATGAAGATGTCACAGAATGGTTAATACTGAAAAGTGAAGTTGGAGAAATTCTTGAAAATGAAGGGGTTTCAAAGAAACGAATTGCAGACTTAGTTCGAGGGCGTAGGACCCGTAAGTATGATGGTGTTGTTAGTGGTATCGTCGCAGGTCAAGTTGATGCCGATAAAATGGATTATCTAATTCGTGATTCATTCTATTGTGGAGTCAATTATGGTCTAGTTGACATTCATAGACTTATAGACAGTCTTGATGTGTCTAGCGATTATCAACTGCACTTCGATATAGCCGCGAGAGGCGCATTAGAAGCGTTCCTTGTAGCACGTTACGAAATGTTTCTGAATGTATATTACCACAAAACAGTACGAAGTGTAGAAGTGATGTTAGTCAAACTCATCAATGCTGCAGATAATGTACTACATCTGACAAACTTCAAAACCCCAGAAGAATTCCTTCTCCTAGATGATATGTCATTAGTGTCAATGGTCAGAGAAATTGACCCATCTGAATCAGAAGATGCAAAAGAAGCAGCATATATGATGAATCTGTTAGATTCACGAATTCTCTATAAATCTGTGTTTGAGAAAGTACTTCATACTGGAGATAGATTTGTGTCAAAGGTTTTCACAAAGAAAAAAGTACGTGAAAGCATAGAAGAGGAAATAGCTTCAATCGCTGGAATTGAAAACCATGAAGTCATTGTTGATGTTCCCACTTTACCTTCAGTCCCATATAATCCACATCAATTGGATCCAATGGAGATTGCAATCTTTGAAACAATTGATGGCAAGAAAGTTTCTCATAATCTATCGGATTATTCAAATATCGCAGAAATGATGAAAGGCTATCTTGATGTGATTCGTGTTTATACATTTGAAAAGAATAGAGCAAAGGTTGGTAGAGCGGCACGTGAAGTATTCCAAGAAGTTCCAGATACAGCACTTATCCACATGTAGAACTTATTCTGGGCAGTTTTCCAAATATCTAGGATAGATTTGATGCATCCGAGTCACGTGTTTTTATTCTGTGTGGAGATTATATAGTACGGATTAGAATCTAAATTGAACAACTAAGTTCTCTGGGGCTGAGAGCACTTGAGCGATGAATTGACAGATACCTTACAAAACATCAAAATGATAACTGGCGTTGAAAATGTCGTTCTTATCCAAAAAGACGGTCTTCCTGTTGCAAGCGCAGGAGTATGGTTCAGTAAGGAAGAGGTCTTTGCCGTAGCATCTTCAACTTGTGCGATTTTTGGAGTAGGTAAACTAATTCATGGTGATTTCAAATATCTTCTAATGGAATCAGAAACATCCAAAG
>CAZMBV010000147.1:0-5980 GCA_964564335.1 uncultured archaeon | reverse complement strand
AGAAAGAAGAGTTAAATCGTAGATTATGTTGACAAACTAGCTAGAAATTTGAAGATATCCCCTTCTTTTTTTATGATGGGGATTTGGAGGATTTAGGATTTGACAAAAGAAATTGGAATGCTCTGTGTAGGAGTTGGCTTCGTTGGAGGTTCTGCTCACGTTCCATCCTTCAGAAAGGCTGAGGGATCAAAACTGGTTGGCATCGCTGTAAAGCTTGATGTCCCGAAAGGCAAGGAAAGTGAAGACTATGCCAAGAAGCAACAAGAAAAGTATGGAATTGATATCTTTTATGACTATGATGAAGCTCTGAAAGATAGCCGAATTAATGGTGTTTGTATTGCTGTACCTACACCCTTTCATTACGTGTATGCTGAAGCGGCAATAAAGGCTGGCAAAAATGTCTACTTGGAAATGCCCGTCGCGCCAACGGTTGAGAAAGTGCAAAAACTTAAAGAAATGGCAGATAAAGCCGGAGTCATCGTGATGCCCATTCTCAACTTCAGATTTACACCTAACTATGTGAAGGCTAAGGAGCTCTTTGACAAAGGAGTAATCGGTAAGCCAATCGCTTTGACTTTTAGAGAATTCATACCGGCTAAAGATCTCGCTGGTCAGTGGCCACTGACCTCGTGGGCATGGGACTATGACAAGGCTGGGGGCTATCCCGACTTTACGCTTTCAGTATGGAGCCTTGACATGTTAAGTTGGTTCTTCAATTCGGAAATTGAGGAAACGAAATGGTATCCCAACTATATGGATATAGAAGGTGTCGACAACTTCCGAGGATATCAAACAGTCGGTATTCTCAAACTCAAAAACGGTGTTGTTGGTACAATACAGATGGGTTCAAGTCAAGCAGAAGGATTAGGCGAAAGTAGATTTGAAATCTTTGGGAACAATGGTAAGACACTCTACTGTGAGTGGAATAATGTTGTCAAAGTAATTGGTGCAAATGGTGAAACCGAACTCTTCGAACTTGAATCGAAGGGTCCGGAGGTTTGGGGCCACAAGCAACTTGCTCAACATTTCATCAATGTTTGCCTTGGTAATGAGAAACCCATAGCAACATTAGACAATGCCATAAGAGCCATAACACAAGCAAAGAATATTCTCACAAAATAGAAGACATTTTAGAATGATTAGGACTGGTATAGTGAAAGCTATACCAGTCACTCTTTGTAAACTACAAACTCTGTTAGTCCATACTGAGTTCATTATCAGAATCTTGGTAGTGGTCTTTCAAATGATGTAGCAAAGGCATTCCGATTGATACTGTCGCAATGGCAGCTAGGATGACCTTGATTGGTGTGATAATTCCTGCTACCATCCAGAGTAGTTGAAGCGTTGCAACATCCCATCCGTACAAGAACCAATAGGTCTGACCTGGTATAAGTATGAAAATTCTTACAAGAATATCTGATTCAAGACCTATCACCGTTGCAAGGATTAACCTGATGGTAGTAGAACTCAGAAGTTGCCTGCCTGAATTGTTTATCTTTGATATGACGGTCACTATAAGAACTAACGCGAATCCAACCAAAACATCCCATATTCCCCATAATGTTAGAGACCATGTGACTGGAGTGATGAAGTAACCTAGAAGCATTAGTGAATATATTGCAAAAACTGATTGCCATCGCTGTTCAAATACAAGACCTGCAATTCCTGCTCCTACTGGTGCTGCGACCATGAATATCAGTTCAAGAGGATCTCTAATGTATACCATGTGCCCAACAATCACACCTAATCCTACTGAAATCGCGCCTGAAACAGGTCCTAGCAATACTCCAATGATCGGACTTAGCATAAAACCCCAGGAATCCCAAACTCCTGAATAGAATTCCGGAATCGTAGGTATTGAGTCAAGGATTGCGATCATAGCCGCAAAGATTGCTGTGAGAGTTATGGAGCGGCTTCCAGTGAGAGTGCCAAGTAATGCCATCTATGTCCAATCCGTGTTAAGCTTTTACTGAGGTTGAATCGATGACTCGTGGCATCTCAAGATGTTCTCTATATCTCATAGGAACTGGATAGTTACTGAAAGAGTGTGAGAACCATTTACTCATCATCTCATCGAGTTCTCTGTCTATTCTTTGTGTAAGATCCTCATTAAGCTGGGGGTGAATGGAGTGTACTCTTGAGGGTAGGTGTTTAGTGACAACTCCCTTCTTCGATACCTGCTGGCCTCCCTTGAAAGTAAATTTCGTCTGAGTGAAGTACTTGAGTATCAAATCGGGATTCTTCGCAAGGTCCGTTTTTTCTGGATTGAAATCGTAGACTGCAATATCTGCGTCTGCACCTATTCCCAAATGTCCTTTTGTTTTTTCCATCCCAAGAATCTTGGCTGGAGCTGCCCTTGTCGTGATTGCAATCTCATTGAGTGTATACTCTCTCTCTATCTCAGACAAGGTTGATCGCTCGATTGCGTACTTATGGACCATTTCAAGCCAAGTTTCTCTCTGCTTTTTGCTCATTAACCATGATATCAGTAATGGGTACTTCAGAAACGGTCCACCATTTGGATGATCTGTACTCAAAAACAAGCGCCATAGATCCTTTATACTAAGAGCAAATTCAAGAGGTCCTGTCCATTGCACTGCGTTTGCTGGGCTCTTTGGTTCAAATGTAAAAGGAACAATACCTGCGCCACCAGGAAGTTCAACATCAACAGGGATATTCGACCACTTCGCTTTCCCTCCTGACATTTGATACAAAGAGTGCTGGAATGGCCCATCACCAGTCATTGTCATTGAAGGCCCAAATGTGATTTGTCCAAGATCTACTGAGAAGTGTTTATTCTTATTATAATAATCTGCAAATCTCAATCCGCCTGATGAAACATCCTTCCAATTAGCCATTCCACCCTCTACTACACTTAGACAATCAAATCCCATATGTGTAAGGTGTACGGTTTGCTTCTTCTTACCTCTTGCTTTCGTGACTTTCAAGGCATCAAGTTGCTGCATGGTTGTTTCAATATTTCCAGGTTTTCCTAGATTGGTTGGATGAAAATGCATTTGGTGTGGGAGACCTAGCTCGGCAACTGCATTTGATATGCTGGTCATTATCATTCGTGGTGTTATATCCCATTCAGGTATTGCATCTTCGAGTCCACATACATTCTTTCCATATGCCCATGCATATGTGCCTCCAGGGTTCACTACCTTGACACCAAGTCCTCCAACACTTTTCAGAGTCCATGCAATATAAGCGGCAAGCCCACTGAGGTCGTCATCTTGGATATACTTGAAAGATATCATGCTATTGGAAAACATTGGGAGCATACCAATGTCCAGACCTGGAATATCCTCAATTTCCTCCCAAGCTCCTAGGGCTTTAACCGATGGCAATGCTGGTTCAATCACAGTTGTATATCCCATAGCATTGTAAAGATATCCTGTTGCAAAGGATGAGGGGATTATCCCAGCAACTCCTGATCGAGTTTTATTGGTAGCTGGATACGGATGATGTCTGTTACTTTCAGGGGATGTTAATCTTCCAACATTCAGTTTAGACCCAAGAATGTGCGAATGAGGATCGACTCCTCCTGGCATCACTGCGCTACCTTTGAGGTCGATTACTTTAGCGTTGGCTGGTACTTTTTCTACAATCTTCCCGTCTGATATGCAGATGTCCATGACTTCGCCATCGATTCCGTTCATTGGATCGAACACAGTTCCATTCTTCAATACTAGATGCTCTGTCATTTCTTCATCTCCTTCTTGAGGGAATTGATTATCATTCTCAAAATATCTCGGTCTGGAATGACTCCTTTGGGAGGTTCGATGATTTTTCTAAGATATAGCGGCAACCCATCCATTCTAGTTGCTGCACCATCACACTCGATGCCAGCAATAGCAGCGGGAATATTGACTTCTGCTGCCATGGAAGTCATATTGATTTTGGGATCTATGTTAATTACTGGTATCTTCTTAATATGAGCAACTGCAGCTCGAGGGAAGTGTGCAACTGGATCTGCAGCTATGTTAAGCAAAGCATCAGCTTCACCTCTGGCAAGCATGTCCACAGCAGTGAATTCACCCGGCTGGAACCTTGGATATCCTCTTGCGAAGTCGACTGCATAGGGAAACCCGGTCACCCAAGTGGATGTCTTATTCGCACCGGATACATTGTAGTGTCCTCTCATGGGCAACATATTCCACTTTGTATGTGCATTGAGATCTTGAATAAGCCGAATTGCTGCATCGATATTCCGATGCCTCCCCCTGCTCTGTGTTAGTCCTAGACCAAAGAATAACACACCATATTTGGCAGACTTCATGGCAGTAGCAATCTCTTCAAGTTCAGCTATGTTTACACCACCGACCTCCTCAACATCAAGCTTGTGTCCTCTAATTAGCGCTCTTAGAGTCTGAAGAACATCAAGATCAGTTCCTGGTTCAATTCTGAAGAATCTATCAACCATTCTAGAGGTGGTCGTTGCTCTAATATCTACAAGCCAAATCTTCCTGTCCTGCTTAGGATCATGGATGTACTCTCCTGGTTGACGAATGTAGTGCGGAATATGTCTGGGGTGAGCTGCAGCAGGATTAGAACCCCAATATATTACCAAATCAGAACGATTTCTGACTTCTGCTAGGCCAGCTGTTGGTTCTCCTGACTCTTGAGCTCCAAGAATTGTAGGTCCATGACAGACTGATGTTGTATTATCAACAACACCGCGAGCAAGTTCCGCTAATCTATATGCTTCACGTTGTGCATCATTCTCAGTTGAACTCAAGCCGTAGATAAGAAAACGTTTCGAAGAGGATATGATCTCCACTGCTCTCTCGATAGCTTTCTCAAGAGTAGTGGTCTTCCCGTTAACTGATGGATGTAGACATCTATTCTCAGTATGACCTAGGAAACGTTCCTTTGAGATAGCGCAACCATTCGTATTCTTAACAATATGGTCTCCATCGACCTCAATGACTATATCATCACAGAGGCAACCACAGAATGTACATGGCACATCCTTATGGATTGTATTTGCTTCGGTCACTTTGCAACCTCCTTGAGAATCTTGCTGAGTTCTTCCACGCTCATTATACTTGCTCCTGGTGCAGCGGCGATAGAAGCTGATAGTGATTTGAATCCAGGCATACCGGTATGCTGGGTGTAGGAACCAAGAAGCAGATTGAAGTATGGCCCACATGGAATGAATGCAATACCGGGAGAGAGGAGCTTGTCGTGTTTCGCTATTACAGTAGTTTTTCCATATTCCGTCTGTATCACTACTGTTTCGCCATTTTTGATGCCAAGTGCTTCCATCGCTGTTGTATCAAGTTCGCACACAGCAACTGCTTTCTCATATTCAGGAGTTAGTTTCCCCTTTTCCATCGCTCTTCCTTGACCTAGAGTCCTGCCCGATATGAGAAGGACGTTTACTGACCCATTGCTCATCGTTCTTTCCCCAATTTGTTTCATTATTGTATTATCTTACAATCCAAGTTCGTGAAGGTGTATCTTGTACTTACCCAATGCGCCTCCGAAGTTACCAGCTGAGATCTTGATTACGCCTTTGTGTTTGCATACTTCTAGAATTGCGGCTTTTGTCGCGTCAGCTACTGCTTTCTCTGTGAGACCATTAATGACGATTTCTACAACAAAATTGCAATCCTTGGGTACGTATGTATCTGGTATGATTCCCTTCATTGTTGGACAGTATCTTTCATTTGTAGACGCATGGAGTGCTTTGTATCGAGAGGAGGGTTTTGAACCCGAACCAACCAAACCTCCGGGGAATGGTGTGTATGCACCTTCTACACCTTCAATTGCTTTCACACCAGCCTTACCACTCGTCATTCCACTTTCTACATCCTTACAGAAGTAAATGATATTGCCTCCCGCAACACCTTTTGTTCGGCCAAATGACTCTTGGATAACGAAGGTACCACTCATGCGCGGTAGCATCCATAAAACACGACCATCAATAGGTCCCTTCTTCACTTGATAACCGTCTCCGAACATAGCAATCATC
>CAZMBV010000146.1:2106-6014 GCA_964564335.1 uncultured archaeon | reverse complement strand
ACGCGTTCAGCGTAATCCTTCCTAGGAAACTTTCCGAACACACCGATAGTGATCTCAAGTTGATGCTAGTTTCCTTGAAAAATACAACAATCGCTGCATCTGTCCACATACACAAGATTGAGAGAGAACTGAAGGAACGTGGATGCAATCTGACGATATTAGGAAGATGAAATGAGGCGGTTAAGTGATTGGAACTAATTCAATCTCTTTTTTGGTGAGCAGACAAGATGACATAATACATGAATAAGGAGGTTTATGAAAACGGGAAAACACGGATATATTTTACCACGAACTGCGCATCCAATGGTTAAATTATTCTATAGGAGATATGCAACTTCTGAGTATGAAGAGGCACCTATAATCCTTGAAGTACCAAAACCAGAGAAGAGGGTGCGGATAAAAAAGAAAGTTGTTCTTCTCTACCCACCTTATTGCAATCTATGTGGGACTTGCATAGATGTGTGCCATTGGAAAGCACTGGAAATCAAAAATGAAAGACTTGTAATCGATGATGAGTTATGTAGAGGTTGTGGAGCATGTGTTAAGAACTGCACAGCAGAAGTATTAGGTTTGAAAGTTGTAGAATGAGTTCCACAGAGGTTGCTCTGCTACCTGAGCCGCTACTTCTTCTTGATGTCATCACCTGAAGTCAACATTACTGAATCGTATCGGTTTCATATCAAACTCATTAACAAGTTTGCTCATTTCTGTATCGGATGGTTGTTTCTCAAATCGCGTGCTAGCATCAAGAATCTTTGGCAGGAGACGCATATCACCAGCAGTGATCAGAAAACTATCCGAAAGTCCTAATGACCAATGTACTGCTCTGTCAATACTGTCTTGAGATATCAGTGGTTCATAGAAATACGTGTTATGGGTCTGGGAACTCGTTCCCCACGGTTTCCGAACTATCGACTTAATGGTTTGTACTGCAATATTGCGAGCACGGCAGTCCTCGATTAACTCATTGAAGTTATTTGCATACCGAGGTTTCTGCATCTGCAAATAGTTATAGGGTAAGAGGACTGTATCAAAATCAAAATGCTCTAGACTCTGTTTGTGCATTTCTGGAACTTTATCACCGTGACCTGTAATTCCCAAAAATCTCACCAGCCCCTTTTCACGCGCTTCAATGAAAGCTTCTAAGGCACCTCCTGGTCTCATCACCTTCTCCCAGCTTACCGGGTTGGTCAGACCATGCATCTGCCAGAGATCAATTTGGTCGACTTTTAATCTGCTAAGGGAGCGTTGAAGGTCCTTCCAAGCACCATCGTATGAACGACTCCGAGACTTGGTTGCTAGGAAGAAATCATCACGATGCTTCTCCATCCACGGTCCGATACGCTCCTCAGCATTTCCATATCCTGCTGCAGTATCGATGTGATTCACTCCGTATTTTAATAACAAATCAAGGATATGATCAGCTTCTGTTTGTGTTGCTTTACTCAAAGCATAGGATCCAAAAATAATCCGTGTACTTGCATGTCCTGAGCGGCCAAATGGTTGCTTGGGAATCATATATTACTACCTCTCCGGAGAACTAGGTCTAATTCACGAATTTAGTTATTCTACTCGCAGTATCCGAGTCAGAATATGCCTTAATACTCCGTCAGTTCTTTAAAATCTAATCTCCAGTCGGTTTTACCGTTTTTCCTTCAACCATGAGAATTGAAGTGCGTTGAGGCGCTCGAGTTCGATGTGAAACTCTTTTTGGGACCATAAATCCTTGACCAGGACCCAAGTCAAAGGTCTTGTCTTCAAGATCGATATACAGCAGCCCATCAATTACGTAGAAAAACTCGTCTTCATTGTCATGCGTATGCCAGTGAAATTCACCATGGATAACCCCAAGTCTAACAACACAGTCATTTACCTCGGAGAGAGAGAAATTCTGCCATTCCTTTTTACTGTCCTCTATTAAGTTAGGAATATCAATGAGTTCCAAAGGACCATATTTTACATCAAGATTTATTGAATATCGATCTTCATCAGTCATATCAGAAGACTCCAAACATGAGTTCACTTATTTCTCAAACGCATCAGTCGAGGGCCGTATTTAGCAAGTATGAGAACCACAACAAGAGCAATTATCCCGATGGTGATTATATTGCTTATTTCTCCACCAATGAACACAACCGTTTGTGTAGAATCATACAATATTCCAGTGTCGGTGATACCTACGAGGGTTACATTTGTTGCGCCGCCCTCATAGTTTGCAGTATCAAATAACCAAGAAATAGTGTTTCCTGTAACAAAATGAACTTGCTCACCGTTGAAGTAGACCGTTAAGTTTTGGATTGAAGTTGGACCACTACCCTGTAGTGTGTATGTACCACTGATATAGTTTCCAAAAGCCATACCCACGTTTCGATTGATTGAGAATGTCAATGTGTCCTGTCCACTCACATTGGTTGAAAGACTAGAAACAAGACCAACTGCTACAAAGAGAATGCAGATAATTCGTAGATTCTTGTACTGCTTATGCAACATTGCCACAGATACCTCTAGAATATCTCAGACAATGTAAGTAAAAAACTCTCGGTCAAATATATTTCTATTATTATTCTTCAACAAGCGTCCATGATTATTGTACACAACCTGATGCTTATAGTCAGGACAGCCAGTGGGCATGAAATCACTTCCATCTCCTTCATCGGTGAAGCTTCCACCTGAGAGCATCACCATTATCCAAGGATAAAGAGTACAGAATGAACTTGGACACATCTTCCCTCTATCGTCGGGGTAATTGTAGGCATCTCCCACTTTCTGGTTCATCGAGCAATTTCCTTCCCCCAGAATGTCGATTACTTCGATTTTCACCGTGTATTTCGTCATATCGGCCACTATCCAATGCATTAATGTTGATGTATTAGAATGAACGCACTAACGCAAGAGCCTACACAAGTAATACTGAAAACGGATGAGAACTAGTTTTAATCATGGCACCTAATGATGTTTCAATGGCAGTATGGTGCACTCTGATTCCACCAGATGAGATGAACAAATTCTCAAAATATGAGGATGACATACGGAGTGTAAGTGCAGCCTATGAGGACTGGTTAGTATCAATGAGGGGAAAGTCGTTTGTTGGTGCTGATGTTGGAGTCTTACTAGATAGAATACGTATCCTCATGATAGACATTGGAATAGCATGTGCCATGAATAGAACTCTAGCAGAAGAGGTACAGTCAGTTGTATCAGACCATCTAAGAATACGTGCACTTGAGATTATAAGTGAACTCAAAGCAGATTCCAATGAGAAAGCTGCAGTCAAGGAAACCCTTACTGTTTTCTTTCAGGACCTAAAATTTACGCGAGACATCTTTCCTGAAGAAGATGTGATGGGTGTGATTCCAGTAAAAGTATCTCTAGAGGGGGATTCATCTAAAGGGCGTCTCGGAAAGCTCGTTGGTTCTAGGTCAAAGAAAGTCAAAGTGAATAAAGAGAGCACATTGCAAGCTGCTCTGTTAGAGAGCTCTAATGTTTTGAAAAAAATCTACATGCGACTACTCAGCCCCGACCCTTGGGGAACATACTGATCTATACGTTCAGGAACTACGTAATATTGCATTATCCTGTTTCAAGAACATTATTTCAGATGTCTTTACCACTCGCCAATCAGTCTGGTGAAGTGTAACCTTCATCTCATTCTTCAGAATATCAAGTTCAATGAAACTGGCATCCGCACGACCACCCCAACCTCCTGTAGCTCCAGAGATCGTACCAGGATTGAGAAAAAGTCTGTCCTTATAGAGACCAATAGCAGCTTTGTGAGTATGACCGTGAATCGCTACATCTCCTTCAATCTGCATGAGTATTTCCCATAATTGCTCAATATTTCCACGAGGGCGTAACTGAGTTCCGTGAAGCAGAAGGAGATTGAAGTCATCAAGTTGAATTTGTTCATG
>CAZMBV010000146.1:0-2006 GCA_964564335.1 uncultured archaeon | reverse complement strand
TCAATACCATCAATCCGAAGAGGAACTGATGTCACTTCTTGAATCTCTCTAGCCAGATGGCTGCAAATTACTGTGGAAGTTCGTGGGTCACTCTGAAGAATCTCAATAAGACCAGCAATGACATTAGCTGCGCTTCCAGGTTCAGTTATTGCTTCCACTTCATCGAAGAGCGCAAGCTTTGATTTTTCAGATACAACGATATCTGCAAACTGTTTGAGGGTGGTCTCAAACGCTCCTGCGCTAACCATTCCTCGGCTCTTGTAGAAGAAGTATAATTCCTCAAATACAGGGACATAAGCTTGCTTTGCTGGAACAGGGAACCCAGATTGTGCCATTGTTACTATTTGAGCTATTGTTTGGATTGTCGTAGTCTTACCACCACTATTTGCACCAGAAAGTAATGCACAATTCTCACCATTCGTACCGTCAGGTTGGAATGGAGTCTTTCCAATGCTATAATCGATTGGTTGAACCTTTCCATGTTTCCCTTTTAGAAAACTCTGTGTAAGGAATATATTGCTAGCACCTTGTACACCGACACCTGCATATTCCATCGAGATATTGGGTGTTTCAAGCTCATAATCATGAGAGAATAGACCTACTGCGAGGAATAAATCGAATTCAAGCAGAGTCTGGACAGCAAGCATGACTTCATTTCGTAATCGGTCCAAGTCATTAGCTACTTTTTTGATTAAACTAAATTGCTTGTCTGCAAAGAGCCGTCTTAGTTTATCCTCCAAGTCATTGATTTGTGTTGCAACCAGTTTAGCCGGAAGTGAGATCTCTTCGCTGATGATACCAGTCACCCAATCTGCCTCTCTGGCAGTAAGACCAAGCATCTGTGCAAGTTTGTCTTCTGCCTCTTGAATGGTAGTCGTGAAGGTTTCAACAATCTCTGCAGGGAGCATATTTCGTAGTGCGCCACTTTCAGCACCATCCATATCTGCAGATTGGAGGATAGTGATTATTTGCTGACCACCAAGAGTGACGTGGCTCTTAGAGATTCGTGTTGTTATCTCTTCGTTCAACCATGATTCCGTTTCTGCAATTGCTGTTGGAAAGACTTTCACTGCTTTTCTGTAGCGGTCTATATTAGCATCAATCCCTTCAGCTAGGTCTCCGTTCTCATCCAATTTCTGAAGAATCTCTCCCACTTTACTAAGACCTTCAAAATCAAGACCTTTTGCAAATTCTACCATTGAATCATTTGAGGGAAGGCTACTAAATATCTCAGCAAGTTTGCACGAGGCATCAATAACACGGTAATTACGAGCATAGAAGTTTACAGTGATTTCTGGTAATATATCTTCGAAAGACCAGTCTTTACCAAGCATCTCAACATTATCAAGCATATCCATTGATTCATCAAAAGCACCTAAGGGTGAAATGAACAGTACAAGGTCATATCCCTGAGCGTAATCAACTCCACTTTCTCCTTCAGAAAGAACATAGACAGGACACCACTTATCGATACCTTCTGTAATTAGTTTGTCAAAGACCTTGTCATCATTTGTGATAACTACACGACCTTCAATTCGTCGTGGCTTTGCTCTTCTGTAGAGACCTCGAACCTGTGTTAATAATTTCTTCAGTGTTTCACGCTGGTCAGAATTCAATCCACGAGCCACCGAAGCTGCATCAGCAAAATACCTCTGCCGTTCCAAGATTGTATCCATTTTTTCTGGTGGTAAAGGGAAATAGAGGAATAGTTTGTCTTTTGCATAAGTTGTGTTAGCATAATCCTGCATTATTTCCAAGACGCTCTCGTAGATTTTACGAATATCACTACTACGTAGTAGCATGCCTGAACTGACCCCAAACTGTTGCTCAAAGGCGCCTTTTACAAGGTTAACAGCTTGTCTGGAGCCAATTCCGGGAACTGCAGCTACTAAGTCCACTCGTGAATCTTGTATCACTTTCATTGCGACAGCTTCAGTGCCAAAGTGATCTACCAATGCTTTCCTGACTTTTTCTCCGATACCAGGTATCTGTGAGAGACTCTCTAT
>CAZMBV010000145.1:4696-6089 GCA_964564335.1 uncultured archaeon | reverse complement strand
ATCCAACCTACTCAATAATAATTCAAGAAAGAATGGTGCCGAGGGCGTGATTTGAACACACGACAATTCCCGTATCCTCGGGTTTACCCCAAAGATATCACGGTCTTCAGCCGTGCGATCTCCCTGGCTGATCTACCTCGGCATGTCTAATACTACGCTCCTTCTCAATGAAATATAAACGTAGCGACAATTGCGACTCTTCGTTTTTCTGAAAAGATATACTATTTCCTCTCAAAGAGAAAACACGAATATGAAATGAATAAGAAAACAAACAACACGGTCTTTAGCCGTGCGATCTCCCTGGCTGATCTACCGCGGCATATGCAATTGTAGGTTCAAAGTCCAAGTTTTATAAACGTAGTGACATATCAACAGAGGAACTGATGAAGATACCATATTCTGTTTGGTGGTAATGTAAATGAGATGTCCAAAATGTAATAGAACTCTTAAACAAGGTACCATGGTTTGCCCTTATTGTAATAGTTCCCAAACAGTTACAGCCTCCGATGGTTCTCGGTATGAAGATGTTCTGAAACCTCGTTCGCGTATCAGTATCAAAGGTGTTGGTTCAAGAATGTCTGGTCAATCCAAGGTTCCTGCAGTGCGTCACAAAATTACTTCATCCTCAGAATCTGATTCTTCAGAAAAGATACGATGCATGAAGTGTAACACTGTGAATGATAAGAGTGATCGATTCTGCAAGAAATGTAGAACTAGACTCGCCTAGTGAAGAGTGGTACCATCTTCTAGTTAGGCAAGTTTTGTTACTGCCATCTTTACTTCATCAAAGGGAGGTAATTTCCCCGGGTCTTCACTTACCCATGCATAGACAACTGTCTGATCAGTATCTATCACAAAAACGGATCTCTTTGCTACTTCCTTCATTCCTACGAAATCATCAAGAACAATATCATAGGCTTTAATCACAGTCTTATTCCAATCAGATAGTAAAGGGAACTCAATATCATTGGCATCCTTGAATGCTTTGTGACTGAAAAGACCGTCTACTGAAATACCCAGAACAGTTGCACCTAAATTGTTGTAATCAGTTAGAACATCTCTGAACCTGCAGAGTTCTTCCTGACATACGGAAGTAAAATCTGCCGGATAGAATACAAGAACTACAGGCCCTTTCTGGATTTCATCACTCAAAGTGACTGTTTTTCCTGGTGCTTCCAAGAGTGTAAAATCTGGTGCTTCACTTCCAATTTCTAGTCCTGACAAAATAACACCTCATTATTACTAGTTCTTAGTATAACTATTAAGAGTTGAGATGTTACGCAGTTTTTCTTCACTTGATCTTGTAATTCATGTAGCTTGCTAGGACAGCTGTTGCAATAGCTGCAGCATTGACTGCTAAGGGATAGATGTAGAGTGGATCAAGAAATGCTAG
>CAZMBV010000145.1:0-4596 GCA_964564335.1 uncultured archaeon | reverse complement strand
TAGCTGCAGCATTGACTGCTAAGGGATAGATGTAGAGTGGATCAAGAAATGCTAGGCTGGCAAGGAATGAGGGTAGACTGCTTGCATCAGCAACACCAAAGGGTATGAAATAGAACAGGAAGAATACACAGGTCAAAAGACCAACTCCTACGAATGCTGGCATATCGGTCCATGAACGAGCGAATTCCGATAATTTAGTTATCCAATTCATTTGAGCTCTCTGACGTCGTCTCTTCTTTCTCTTAGAAACAATGTGGGACCAGCGATACATAGTTTCTGCAATTAGAACATATGCGCCTCCTAAGACAATCATAGCTCCAATCGAAACCATAAGTTGAAGTTCTGCACTCAGGACACTAACATATGCCTGTGCATGCCAAAGCAATGGAATCTGCACTAGACCTGCGATTCCTAAGAACATTATGATCATACCGGGTTTACTACCGCGTCTCCACCAAACTGCTAGGCTCATTGTTTCTCACCAGAGGTCTGATGGACAGAGCGGTCAACGGTCCGCACTTTAAGGTTTTGGAACAAAGAACAAAGGAGTTGTGTTATATTCTGGTGGCTTGAATCTCAAACCATGCATCATGATCCACTTGGGATTTAATCTTAAATTCAGTTTTTTCCAGCAATTCTGCTACTCGTTCCACTGTCTGCCCCTGTCTACCTCTTACTCCATATCCTGTTTGTGATACTGTACCATCTGGAAGTGTAAAATTTCCCCAGAAAATAAGACGCTCACATTCGTTGGGTATTCTACTAGCTAATATTGATAGTTGCCCTCCTTTGCTCAAGACACGATATGCTTCTTCTAAAACTCTTTGCTTAATTGACCAATCACTCATGTAAGCCAGTGAGAACCAGAACGTGACTACATCGAACACATCATCCTGAAAGCACAACGTTTGACCATCACCCACAAACCAGTTTGCAGGTGGACCATGTATCTGCGCCTCTCGTATCTCACTCATACGGATATCGATAGCACATACTTTGGATCCCTCGATTCTCGAAACCAATCCTTCACCACCACCACCAATATCCAATATCATTCCTTCAGTTTGGATGTGTTCTAGTGTAATCTTCTGAATTGAGGTTGTATATGTAGAGGGTTGTTCTTCCATAGTTGTATTCACTTCTTCTTAATTACCCAATAATCTAAGTCAGAGCCGCACTTCAAACCTTATATTTCTTCAAGCTGAGTTATCTCAACAAGTGGTAGGAATGTCTTCAACAATTCAATATGAACCCAGAGAAAAATCAGTAAAGATTGCAAAAGGACTATTTGGCCTCTCGCTATTACTACCATATCTGATTACCTACACTGGTCCCGATACATTCGATACACTAATGGTATATGCACCAATTTGGATAGTTGGACGATGGGGTAAGAACATTGCTGGCGGACCCAGCCCAATGGCACTAATTATGTTTCTATATTGGCTTCCCTATGTGCTTATCGGATACCAAGCGTATAGGTATGCAAAAGGTCGATGCTCAAGCGAAAAATCCTATCTTCTCAGTATTTTACTTCTCATAATACTTTCTCTCTTTTTACTGAGTCCATTTTACTATACTCCTACCGGTTACACGAATGGAGATTACGTATATCCGTTATATTTACCACTTCCCATAATTCCCGTATTGGCATTGCTTTCCGTGCGTCTACTACGCCCGACTAAGATTAAGGTTCCTTGGACTGAGAAGTCTGAACCAGTAGACTCAACTCATAATGAAGAATCAGTATGGACCGATTAAACATATTGCTTATTGAAAATCGATAGAGTAGACCGATCAGATTCAACCAACCTACATAGTGTCCTTATCGAATCTATTCTGAAGAAATAGTGTCATCCCCTATCACACCAAGGTTGTGCATCTCCAGGATTCAGATTCAATACCTGTTTGAATGCAGTTTCTGCAATAAACCCCGTATTGTAGAGTTCTTTGCATCCATTTTACACTAGTCCTTGATTGTTTTTCTATATTCATTCTTCAGCATACCATAATAGAGCATGCCCCATCGTTTTCCGTTTTTGATATGGGACTCTCGAAAGTGTGCTTCTTTCACAAAACCAAGACGTTCTGCAAGTTTCCAACTTTTTTCATTGGTGTCCTGTGTGATGATGATTACTTTGTGAGCTTGAAGGTCCTCAAACAGGAATTTCAGTGACCGAATTGAAGCCTCTAGTGCACAACCTCTCCTCTGATACCCGGAATCAATGAAATACCCAAGTTCGAACGAAGGTACTTCCCATTTGTCAGGTTCAATCCAAATCTGTCCTATGCACTCACCTGTTTCTTTGAGCCAGATACCAAGCACGAGTCTTTTTCTTCCAATCCATTCTGCTTCATGTTCCCTAATTCGAATCTCTGCTTGTTCTTCCGTTCTCACAGAGTTTGCTTCGTCAACGTGCTCTTTGAGCTCTTTACGATTATTGTTCCTCTCAAAGAGAGCAAAGTAGTCTTCTCCGTCTCCTTTCTCATATTTTCTCACAATCAATCTATCAGTTTCCAGAGATCCTGGGAATTCCCATAGCAGTTTATGTTTCACACTAAAGCCTCCACTGAGTGTCCGTGAACACCCACCAATCGTATTAACCTATCTCAGAGCCTGCAATCGCTCTATTGTAAACATGTTTCATTACGGTGAAACATCACTTTACAGTAATTAATCCCCGTAATCAATCAGATAATATCAAAATCAAGGGGATTGCATGTTGAAATTCACGATTAGAGTTTCACACTCCACAATTCTTTTAACCGTTCTATTCGGCATAGCGACTCGCACATCTTGTGCACATGGGCCGATAGATCAGCCCGGTCGCTTATTCAATTATGAATTTGCGGGGCATTAGATCGCTTCCTTGGCACTTTTGACGCATTTCGCGTCTATCCAAAGTGGAAGAGGTCGCGAGTTCGAATCTCGCTCGGTCCACCATTTCTCCTTTTGATTCTGGGTACTTGTCATCTCCATCTTAATCGGTTGGCTTGAGTTTTCTATTGTTTGACTGCTGGCTCCTATGCACTCCGCAGATTGAAACTGCTGTCCGGGAGCGGTGTATTCTACAACCCCTCCGACCATTGTCATCAGTACCTCTATGTCAGCGAGTGTGTTTTCTGGGACTGTTAGTGGATTGTCTGAAAGAATTACTAGGTCTGCAAGCTTTCCCACCTTGATACTCCCTTTGATGTCTTCTTGAAACGTGCCATAAGCCCCGTCAATTGTAAGGAGTTTTAGAGCTTGTTCAACAGTGATAGTCTGATTCAGCATCCATTCTGTAGGTGTAAGCCCTTGTTCTCCGACTCTGGTGACAGCACTCGAAACCACCGACATTGCTGTTCTCTCTACTCCGGCAATATAGGGATAATCAGTACTTCCGATTGAGGGTACACCTGCTTCAAGAATGTCTCTCCATCTGCCTACATAATCTGAATAATTTTGTAAATATGGCCACGATGCTGCTTCCTTCCAGTCTGAATTGAACCATGTGAGTTGAAAGGAAGCGATGATTCCTAAGTTTGCCAGTCTCTGTATCTGGTCGTCCCTAAGTAGGACTAGATGCTCGATTCGGTGTCGATACTGTTGGTTCGATTGTCCGTCCAAGGCCGATTCCAGTGCGTTTAGAACAACATCTGTAGCATTGTCAACTACACTGTGAATAGCTATTTGGAATCCGTCATCATGGGCTTGTTTTACCAAAGAGTTTAATTCCGTCTGGTTGAAGAAGTGGAGCCAATTGGTATACCAGTTGTCCATGAAGATCTTCACCCCTGCAATTCTCAGGTTTAGGCTATATTCATGACCAGGTTGATAAGCTTGATACCAATCACCGAACCTATCAAACTGCCAGCTCAATGGGAGATAGCAGTTAACACGAATGCGAAGATTGTTCTGTTGGTCCAAGGTAATGAGCTCGTCTAATCGATCTTGATTCACGAACAACTCTGAGATACTTGTCCATCCAGAGCTTAGTAATGCCTCAATTACTTCCTCTGGTGTTGATTGGTTTACTAATTCTCGATCACCTATATGATGAGAATGAGAATCTATGAAGCCAGGAAGTAGTGTCTGCCCTTCTAGGTCAATGAGCCTGGTGTTCGATCCTGCCATCGCGAGGATATCATTCTCATCGCCTACAGCAACAATATACTCACCTTTGATGGCAAGAGCCTCGACTTGTGCCGGGGATTGCTCCATAGTCAGAATCGTACCATTATGTATGATGATATCAGGTGAAGGATCTGTTGCACCATTCCAGAATCCTTGTGAAGCAAGATACAAGAAAGAAGCCAACAAAAGAGCAAGAATAGCAGATGTAGTTACAAGCAGTCCACGTCGTTTCATAAAGAGTGCTCCTTGACTCTAACCAATCAGAATTCTAGTGTCCGAAATTGGTTAATAATCATCCGTTCAATCATGTCTAAGATCCTTCACGAATCAATTCTCGCTTGGTCACCACTCTTTCTTCTAAATACACTTTCTTGGGTACCTATCCCTATTCAGCACCAAGTATTAAAACCAAATTCACGATAGATAAAGTGGTAGAGATGGAATCAGGAAAACTAGATAGTAAACAATCACTCAGAAAA
>CAZMBV010000144.1:0-6186 GCA_964564335.1 uncultured archaeon | reverse complement strand
ATTATAAGTTATCTCGGGTGGTGGGAGATGAGATTTGAATCGCCGAATTATGCAAAGTCAATCTTAGTTCAGAAAGAAACCTCTCCTTCTGTCTGGGTTGATGAAACAATCTATAGGGTCGGAAATACTACTCGAACTACAGTAACAATAGGGACTACAATAGACACTCCAACGACTGTAGATAATGTGAATATCACGTGGTCTAAACCAGATGGAAGTGAGTGGACAACTGAATCACTCAGTGGTGGAATCGCTGGATTGGTGAATGGCTCATCACATATTCTAACATCAGGTCTCTCCCCTGCTGGAGAATGGTGTGTGGAAATCCTCTGGACTAATGGAACTGAGGTTGCCTACGATGCTGCATTTTTTGAAGTTCATCACTCAGCAAATCTTGTAGGTGATCCCGAGCTAATTGAAACCGATGCTGGATTAGTCATTACAGCTATTGTTCGTTACAGTGATGGAGAAACTTCAGCATACATTACGGATGGTCTTACTACAATTTCTGGTAACTGGTCTTTGTCCACAATCTATTTTGTTGCCAACTCAGTGAAGAATTGGTGGGAGGTATCACTCGATACAGGTGACATAGGCGCTGGTAATTTCAGGGTTCACGTCGACGCATCTCGACCGTACTATGATGCTGTTAGCTGTGATATTCATATTATTTCGACAAATGTAACCCGATTGAATTCACCGAACGCACCATGGACTTCTGCTCTATGGGGTTCTGAAATTTCATTGGTCTTCAATTTCGAAGTATATGAGGCTGGGACTGATACATGGGGTCCTGTGACTAACAATAGTGATGTAAGTGTAAATGTAAATTGGACTGCAGGGTATTGGAGCGTAGTTGAGGATGCTACTCCTGGTATCTATCTCGTTAGTATAGATACATCTGTACTACCCTGGGGAACATATCTACTTGAAGCTACATTCGAAAAACCTGCCCATGAGTCCAAGGAATTATTCCTGACTTTAATTGTGTCGCCAATTGTGGGTTCGCTAGTTGTCTTAGGCGATACTTCTGCAAGAGTCAACATTTCTGATGATTATCCTCTCAAATTGCGTTATATCGATCAAAACAAAGATCCCATTTCACTTGGTTCAGTTGTGGTAGATAGTATCACTCCTACAACCGGGCTTCTGAATACAACTGTTGAAGAAGTATCTGGAGAACCCGGTAACTATTCTCTAATACTAACACCAGAAACAGGTGGATTGTTTACAGTAAGGTTCATTGCGTCGAGCGGATATTCTGACCCTGTATCAGCAGTATTCGTTCTGTACGTAAATGATATTGAAACCTCATTGGATATTCCTGGAGGTAATAGTTTTGAGATTGGTCTCACGGATGTGCTCAACACTACCTTCACTTACAAGACTCTTGATTTAACTGGTATTGAGTCTGCATCAATTTCCATTTTGTACTCAGGAACTCCTGGAGGTATTTCATGGGATCTTATTGAGAAGGGCTCTGGAGATTATAATGTTGAATTTAGTGCAAGCTTATCTGGAACATACGTAGTCACAATTGCAGCGTTCAAACAATACCATCAGAGTGCTTCTGCATCATTCTTCCTTGTTGTTCGAGATATAACAACGAACTTCATAGTCCTGAATGGCACTGCAGGAATCGTTAGTTATAATCAAACTTACAGAGTGGCTCTAAGCTACACAAATGGGTCTGGATATGGACTCGAAGGTGCAGATATTGCAGTTGAAAGTGCAGTTCCAGAAGTTGGTCTATCTTGGGGTTCAGTTACTGCTGGAGGCAATGGAATTTACTCGATAGTCCTCACACCTGAAGAACCTAACACATTTACTATTCTAGTTAGAGCTTCACTACTAAATCATCAAGTGCAGTTTGTTAGATTTACAATTACTGCAACCGCTATTGCATCCAGTTTGATTGTTCTTAATTCAAGCACAACTATATCGTACGATCAAAATTATACAGTTTATGTTTATTATAAAAGTTATCAAAGTGAATATTTCGTTGGAATTGAAAATGCGAATGTATCGATTCAGAATCCACCATCGGAAGTAGTCTATACACCCTTCGAAGAATTAGGTGGAGGTTACTATCGAGTCAATTTGAATCCTCATGAGATTGGCACTTTTGACTTGGTATTCCGTGCCGAAAAGGTAGGATATCAAAGTGATACCGCTGGTTTTGCTCTCAGTGCTTCGAGGATACAAACAGATTTGCGAATAGCCAGTGGATTGTCTTCCGATACGATACAGTACTTGGAACTCAGTGAATTTGATGTCATTTTTGAAAGGACCGATTTCAGTCAAGCCGTTAGCGGTGCAGATATCTCCATTCAAATGAGCCCATCAACCGGACTTGATTGGTTAGTTCATGAAGACAGTGGAGTTTATCATATTGTGCTTAGTCCGCAAGATACCGGAAGATGGACATTTACAATAAGTGCCTCTAAAACAGGGTATGCTATTGGATCTATTCAATATACACTTGATGTCAATCCTATCCTGGTTGAAGCAGAATTGATTACACAAGCATCTGCAATAGAAGGTGCAGACTTTACAATAAAAATCAAACTTACGCAAAAGAATACCACGATTCCAATACTTAATGCGTCAGTCCATTTTAGATTTACAGCATCTGGAGTTCCAACAAGTAATTTTGAATCTATGATAGAAACAGACACACCGGGTGTATATCTTGCAAGTTACACGATTCCATACTATCTAGCTGCTAGTGAATTTACCTTAGAAATTAGTATGGTCAAAGATTATTATGAGTTGGAGAGTGAATCATCTTCTTTTAACTTCTTTAAACAACCTGATGTCCTAGGACCGATAATTCAGGTATCTTCCTACGCAGGAATTCTCCTTGCTTTATTCATTGTTTCTATGTTCAGCTTCAGAGTATACAATACTAGAAAGAGAAGAAAGAATCTTGAAGCTCTTCAGGTCAAGAAACGATTTGATGATGTTTCAAATATCTTGGGTATTATCGTGTTACACAAAAAATCCGGCCTACCTGTCTATTCCAAGATGATTAAAGGTGGATTTGAAGAATCACTGGTTTCAGCGTTTATCACGGCAATTACTCATTTCAGATCTGAATTTGAAATGGATGAGAAACACTGGGACTTCAACGTCATCCCCATCTCTGATATTATCAGTACAGTTCCAACAAGAAGCCTAATTGTCGCTTTCATCACTGTTCGTCCTCCGTCTAAATTCCAGGAAGTTGGAATGGAAGCTTTCGGTAGAGCAACTGGTGCAATGTTTGATGAATTACTTGCAAACCAAAATGCTGCAGTTATTGAAAACGAGCAAATCAAAATACTTGATACGATGTTCTACGACTTATTGGATGGCTTCCTGATTGAAACATTCCGTACATCTAAGGACGTTGCTTTCCCAAAGAATATGCGATGTCTTCAAACAGCTGCACAGCACATTGAGCATGGAGAAGGATTCAAGCTCGATGATCTGGCACGAGAAATGGCAACTTGTGGTATCGAAGAATCTCGAGCATACAAGATTGTCATGGATGCTATCGATGATGATTTGATTGAGATTGTTGAAAGTGACACTTCTGATTTATTACCAAGCCACTCTTCTATTTACGATATTCCTGATTCAGATGATGATGACGAATTTGAAACCTAAATCTGGATTCATTACAGGTTCATTGATAACTAGAATTGGTGCCATATTGCGAAGGAGACCGTCACCATGAGTCCAGGAATCTTAAGTGACAAGAGAGCTGTGGTTGCATTCATTATCGCTATACCACTTGCAATCATTGCATTTGTGTTTGTGAGACCAATCGATTACAATCTCTCATTGATTGTATTTGGAGCTGCAATTGTGCTGTTTCTCTTTGGTTGTCTACTAGATACTGCTGACGAGTTTGAAACGCCTGAAAAGCCGATGCCTCAACCAAAGGAAGAGAAGAAACCAAAGCCTATCGAACCTGAACCTGCTGAAGATCATGCAGAGATGCATGTACCTGCTGTTGAGAAACCTGCAGCAGCTCTCACTGATCTTCCAATTGAATCAATAGAAGGAATTGGACCTGTCTATGGGAAGAAGCTACGTGATGCAGGGATTCCTACTGTCGAAGAAATGCTCGCAGCTGATCCTGAACATGTTGCAACAGTGTGTGACATCAGTATTGAACAGGCTGAGCGATGGATTGCGATGAGTAGATTTTCGTGGCTCGATACAGTATCTGAAGAGGACGCTGAAGCTATCGTTTTTGCAACTGGCATGGAACGCCTCAAAGACCTAAGTGAGGCAAATGCTGGAGACCTCTACCAGAAAATCACAAACGCCCTCAAAGAAGGCGATGTACGTGTTCCTGCGGGATACACGTTCAGCGTTGAGCAAATTCAGAAATGGATTGACGAAGCCAAATCGCTTATATAATTAGAATTAGATAAGCCATACAGTGAATATGCGCACTCTATGACCTCTTCTCATTTTATGTGTATTTTGCGTTACATCTCAAGATCTTCTGGATCTTTCCAGACATCCTTGTTGAGATACCCAATAAACAATGGTTTTGACAGTCCTAGTCTTGCTATCCACATCAGGAAAGGCCGATTGATTACATAAGGTTCTGTTTTCCTTGGTGCTGCTCCGGCAAGTATTCCCAAAGCTACAGCACTCTTCACTCTGAATCCTATCTCATTCATCTTCAGTTTCGTCTGTTGTAATGCTTGTGCAATAACATAGTACGGAATCTCTTGTGATGGTGTATCTAATTTCAAATCAATAAGCCAATCAAGAGTCATTTTTTCATCAAGGTTAATTTTGGGAAATATCACTCCCTCATACTCGAATGGTGCTGTCATTTTGGAATTCATGATTTGCTCAATATGGTCTACCAACGCAAGACCTGCAGGAACCTCATCTGCCATCATGAGAAAAACCGTATCA
The DNA here is from genome assembly GCA_964564335.1 of uncultured archaeon. Lineage (GTDB taxonomy): Archaea > Asgardarchaeota > Thorarchaeia > Thorarchaeales > Thorarchaeaceae > SMTZ1-45. The sequence continues at coordinate 1,260 of CAZMBV010000144.1, read as the reverse complement.
TCACTTCTCGTGTCTATCTCAATGATGAAATTTGGATTATCTTTCACTCTATGGAATTTCAGACCGTAATTGTTCATTTTGATACCTGGATAGTATTTTCCATCCTCCGTCTCCACAGACCATTTCTTTCCCTTGATTGCCCATTCTCCAATCAGGTCCAGCATACTTGCAACGCCAAAACCATTTCTACCGAACGGGTCCAACTTGATCTGAAACCCTCTCTCTGCAAGCCATCTGTTGATCTTCTCGTTGTCAATATCTGCAATGCTTTCGATCTCATCGATCTGGGAAACATCTCCTTTACAATTGGCATAGATCTCGTCAATGAATTTCTTCTGAAGGTCGTTTGAAGTCGTGATGCTCTCGACCTTCTTCAGAAACATCTCAGCTTTTAATAGTGCGGCTGATATTGGATATACAACCAAACATCCTGTCTTTGTCGTCATCTTCTCGGGTTCCATCTTGTCTAACCTCACGCAGGAAACTCGCGCATAGAAATGCTCCTAAAGTAGTTGTTGGAATTTTAATATCACAGTAGTTTCTACTTCATCGAGAAGTCTATCCGATTCATATGACTTCCATAAAGTCTGGTTATCCAACAAAACTATAGGAATGTGTGCTAAACATATTATTGATGAATTCCGAACTGATTGCCCCTTGTGGTATTAATTGCGCTACCTGCGCTGCATACTTTGGTTACACTATGAGTGGGACAAAGAGAAAACATGCATGCCTTGGTTGTAGATTGAGAAACAATGACGGCGAAAAGAGACATCTTCAAAGAAAGAGTTGTGCCTTTCTCAAAAAACACTGTCAGATCTTAGCTAATGATAAGGTAAGATTTTGTTTTGAATGCGCTGATTATCCCTGTACTAACCTCAAGAAACTAGATGATCGATACAAGAAGAAATACAGCATGAATCTGATTGAAAATCTGAATTTCATTAAAAGTCACGGTATAGAGAAGTTCCTTAATAACCAGCAAGAGAAATTTACCTGTCCGACATGTGGAGCAACGCTATGTGTTCATACAGGCCGGTGCTATAGTTGCCTCCACTTGACTGAAAACGTACAAATTTCATGACCCCCTCTCCCCTCGTCTTCTTGTGGAACTGGAATTCTAGGGTGCTATTCACAGAGCTTTCCCGCCGTTAGCGTTGCCTCTGTATGTATATTGTCCGCATAAGCCTCTCGTATTACCACTGTGTTACGTCAATACTGGGTAGACAACACTTACCTTTATTTCATTTCCAGTGGTAG
>CAZMBV010000143.1:0-6341 GCA_964564335.1 uncultured archaeon | reverse complement strand
AATTCCTGCAATGATTCCATATGCCAATGAGAAGTATGGTGAGGTCGATGACATCTCTTTTATTCTTGTCAACATCGTCTGCAGCTGCAAATTACGACCTCTGTAGGAATACAATAGCAATATCATGACAACTCCAGAGGCAAGACCAACAGCTTGACCCCCAAAGACAGAATTGAACATTGTAATAGGCGCGACATCCACAAAGAAAACAGAGAGGGGGATCAAGAGAACAAAGCCTATGAACGCTGCAAGCAAGTAGCCTAATATTGGCCTGAGTGGGAATTTCTCGTCCTCTGTTGATGCTCGAAGATGGACTTGTCTTCCCTTGAATACGTAATTACCAAGATATGAAATGAATGTGAATAGGACCAGGAGCGTTCCAGTGAGCGAGATGATGAGTGATATAATGAGGTATTGGGAAGTCAACAGTACATCAGTTGCTGGTGATCCATTGAATGCATGCTCAAACCATTGAACTGCTGCAAAGATAATTACAGAATCAATGGGTTCTAAGAGATGCTCTGAATTTGGACTTATAGAAACCTTTGTGGCATTCCCACCGTTGAAATTTCCGTACAAGGTACCAATCTCAACATCATCATATCCTGTATATGCTCTTAGAAAATTCAGTCCTTCATCCTGAGTTATCCCTTGATCGTACAAGGCAAAGGCAGCTAAAAGATTTGGCACGTTACTGATATTGCCACCTGAAGAGAATGTAGAAAGCGCTCCAATAGCAACTGTCGCATTGATCCTGGTCGGATTCTGTAATGCAGTGAGCATCGAAGTAGCACCACCCATAGAGTGTCCAACCAATCCGATTTTATCTACAAAACCTAGATTTTCTAGGTACTCGACTCCTGCCAACATATCCTGTACAAGGTCACTGCTTCTGGTAAAATCACTCAGATATCCTTCTGATGATCCGTGACCACGAAAGTCAATGTTTACAACCACAAACCCGCGTTTCACAAGCTCAATTGACAATGGCTGCATGTATTGCTTGTTTTCACAGAATCCATGTCCAACCACAACACCCGGACAATTACTCGAAGTATCGACAGGTGTGTACACCAGTGCTTGAATGTGAGTCCCATCACCAGATACAAGAGTATGGTGCTCAATCGTATAGGGATGTCCAGCATCTGTATTGTATGTGAATGAATATGTTGAAACAATACCTACAATCAAAATAATAGTACCAATAAGTAGCGCTTTTAATCTTCTACTGGATTTTAAAAGTCGGAGTGCAGACATTGTTCATTCCAAGCGAAGTCCCTAGATATGGTTCCTTATCTTTCTTCTGGGACTTCAAAAGTTCACACAGCTTTATCGGATATGCAATTTATTATTGTAATTTCTATTGAGTTCAGTGATTTGTTCTGGATGCAATGGGATATTATTTAGCTTTGGTGACTTGGTATCTACAAGTGCTGGAAGAACGCTCAATTCAGAAGCTGTTATCCATATCTGGATTTTTTCCCTGACATTTTCAGTTGTATCATTTTTTAGAATTGGCACAATACTGGGCAATCCGAATCCATCCAGTAATGTGGGGTAATTAAGAGTCCCTGAAGTTGTTCCCTGTTCACCTGTTGTTGCGTATACTCCATTATCAAGAATCAGGACCTTCAAATTAGATGGTCGAACGTAAGAAACAGTTGATAATGATCCCATTCCCATCAATAGATTTCCATCACCGAGGATTGTCAGAACCTGCTTCTCTGGACGAGCCAGTGCTAATCCAAGTCCAACTGATATGGGCAGTCCCATACTTCCTCGAAGATAGATTTGAGGCCGTGGACAATAGTGATAGACCTGACGACTGATATTTCCATTACTACTCACAATTAATTCTTTTCCAGACATGATTGTTGCAAGCTCCTGGATTATCTCAAAACCATACATTGTCAGAACACTCCTTGTTTGACCAATAATGCAACTGGTCTTGATGAATCTTCCATTTTCGTTAGAGCCATTTCAATGGTCAGCTGCCAATTTTCATCTGTTAGTTCCCAGTATGGAACTTGATAAGCAACTAACGCCTCTTTGGTCACATTTCCCATGATGGAATGCTCTGGGAAATCGTGGTCGGATTCGAGACCTCGCCAACTGATGAATAGCAATATGGGCAATTTGTAGAGTTGAGCAAGTGAGGTTAATGCATCTCCTATGGTCGCGTATCCCGAGTTCTGCATAATCACAAAAGCTCTCGAACCTCCAAAAGCAACACCTGATGCAATGCCGACTGCTTCATCTTCCCTAGTAGCAGGGATATAGGTGATTGATTCTTGGTGCATTTCGATTTCATTAATCATCCTAGAAAAGTAGGAACAGGGAACTCCTGTGGCAAAGGTAAACTCCTTTTCTCGGAGGAAATTCAGAAACTCTGAAGGATTTATCATAACGTGTCCATCCAATGTCACTTCCTTAAATCACACGGTTCTTTTTCCTTGCTATTTTGATGAGAAAACATATCAATGAATCGTTACACTTTGAATTTGCTTAAATTCGCGATGGTGGAGAGATTTTGAAGCACGTAAAGTTATCTCTATTTATTATGATGATTACAGTACTACTAGTATCGGCATTCGTTCCTTTAACGAATTCGATGACAAGCAATGAATTGGTTCATCCGACATCACCGACAAGTGTGTTGTCCTATGAATCCCATGATTATTTCTATATAGTCAGTGATACTGAATTAGCGGCTGTAGCTGTCGCTGAGTCCTGGGAAGGTGATGGGTCTCCAGAAACTCCTTTCTTGATTCAGGGATATGAGATCAATCCTATGATTGAGGATATTCATATCGAAAATACGAGTCTATATTTCAAGATTCTGGACTGCAATATTACAGGTGCACTTGGTGGTATCTCTCTGGAAAATGTTACCAATGGTGTTATTCAAAACTGCTTGTTTTCGGACAACCAATATGGTATCTTTTTGAGAAATGTCACAGGTATTGATGTAATTAGGTGTAGTATGTTAGTTCCCGATTGGGGGGACAGTGGTGTCCATATGGATACAGCAATTGACTGTTCCATACAGAACTGCGTAATGCAAGGTGCAACTGATACAGATGCAGGAATCTATGGAGAATATTGTGAAGGAATAACTTTGTTTAATAATACGATCTTCGAGTTTGACAATCATGGTATCTTCTTTGGTGGAAGCTATGATATTGACATCCTCAACAACACGATTTACTTGAATGAGGGTGCTGGAATGGGACCAACCTGCGGTATCTATCTTATTGAGGGTGAGCTTGCATATATAGCGGGAAATAACATTACAGAGAATGCCAACAATGGAATCACTATCTCAAATGTTGATAATGTCACAATCAGCGAGAATTATATCTACCATAACTACATCCATGGTGTCTATGTTGAAGGGTCCGACTTCTGTGTAATTCAAGATAATTACATCGCCTACAGTGGTGAAGGTATCACTGTCACAGGTACTGGATGTGGTATCAGTACCTTTTTCGCAGATTACTGTCAAATCATTGGAAACGAATTCTGGCGGAATATAATGAACCATATTACCGTTGCATTCTCCGATTTCTGCCATATTTCAAACAATTTCCTAAATGAATCAATGAACCATGGCATAGAGTTGTTGATTACAAACAATGCAACTGTTGAAGAGAATGAAATTTACAGATCTTATGGTGAGAGTGGTGGTTCTGCATGCGGTATTTTTGTGGAAGAGTCTTATGATACAGCACTAATTCACAATACTCTGCGATATAATTCTGAGAACGGTATTACCATTCAAAACAGTGATGATGGCAAAGCAATTGGAAATACAATCTATGATAGTGAGTATAATGGGCTCGCTGTGAGTTCTGCAACAGGGTGGATCATCTCACACAATGTCATCTATGACAATGGCGGTCCTGGGATATACATGGGTGTACCAACTCAGGACAACATACTCTATTACAATGATATAGGTTGGTCTGGAGAATTCCTGGTTGCGGATGAAGGATTTGGAAACTTCTGGAACTATACCGGTGTTGGCAACTGGTATAGCGATTACAGCGGCACTGGAACATATACGATATCTGGTGCTTCCGCTGAAATTGATTACTATCCTTCAATGAGTCTGTATTGCGGAGCGACCAGTCCTTCTCAATATGAAGTTGGAACCACTGGAAACGCAATGACCTGGAACTCTAGTGCTCTAAATCCTGGGACATATGAACTGCTTATCGATGGGGTCTCTCAAGGAAATGTGACATGGGATGGTGGTGAGATAGCTGCGGATGTAGATGGGCTTCCTGTTGGCGTATACAATGTCACGCTCATCGTGTATCACGTGTCAGGACATTGGTTGGCGAATGAATCAACATTAACCGTTGTTGATACGCTTGCACCTACTTGGACTGTCACTCCTGCAGATCAGATTCTCGACTATAATACACCACTATCATACCAACTTCAAGCAAGTGATCCATCTGGTATTGCGTCTTGGGCTATAGATGACACTACTAATTTCACAATTAGTAGTACTGGACTCCTCACCAACGCTACATTTCTTGTGCCTGGTATATACTATGTAGAAATTACCGTAACAGACGTGTACTCCCATTCGGTTTCAGTTACCATAATGATCACCGTGAATGAACCTGTACCTCCCTCTGATCCGACAATGCTTATGCTAGCAGTCGGAGGAATAGGAGCTGTTGTAATTATAGCTCTTGCAGTAATTGTACTTAAGAAGAAAGGTTCCTAGAATAACGTAAGGAGCCTTTGCGCTCCTTGCTCCTCTTTCTTCTCTATATGTGTTGGTCCTTTTGCACTTCAATAGTGTATTTTGAGCTAGTTTCATGATGGTCGAATAAAATTTTCTTCATATCAAGTCTGATGAGGGTGAAATCAGGATCTTCAGATGATTTCCAATATCCTGTGAACCACGCGATGACTGATGTGACATTATCACGCATGGTCTGGTCCTCTACAATATGGGCTTCTGCAGTCACTCTAAGACATCCAGTTTCCTCCTTCCCACCGATAGCAAGAGTGAATTCTACATTGGAGTTCTTGCGAATTTGGCTGACCTTGTCATCTCCGGATCTTGTGATAATCCAGAGTTTATTATCATATGTCGTAAAAGAAAGCATTCGTACACGTGGTTGGTCGCCGTCTAATGTTGCAAGATGTATTAGTCCACCCGCTTGGAAATGTGGCCATACCTCTGATAATGTCATTTTTTCAGGATATTCTTTTTTCATAAGCGAAGTAAGTTGAATCGGAATAATAAGGTACGACATCAAAGCAAGTGCCAATTAGTGGATTACGACAACGGGTTTTTATGCCCAACCACTGGAAATCTGCTTGTGATCATATGACTTGCCTTGTTGTTTACTACTCCCGAACAGGAAACAATAGAACCATTGCTGAATCTATTGCTAGCAGAATCTCTGCTGATATCGATGAGATTGTCGACAAAAAGAATCGTCAAGGGCGACTCAATTGGCTTCTAGCTGGTCGTGACTCCAGGGCTGGAAAGCTAACAGAGATTGAATATCAGAAGAATCCCCAAGATTATGATACAATTATTATTGGAGCTCCAATCTGGGCTTGGAACCCAATTCCTCCGCTTCGTACTTATCTAAAGGAAGTTGATTTGAAAGGGAAACGTGTATCGTTCTTTATCTGCTCACAGACTGAGGCGTACAAAGATATGTTTTCTCGGCTCGCTGAAATGACACCCGATTCAGAGCATATTGCCAATTTTGGAATTCAGGAGAAACGGTTCAAGAACGAGGACTATAGTGCTGATCTTGAAGCGTTTATTGAAAAGATCAAGTAATTTCAATGTGATATTGAAATCAATCTCTCAAAAAAAAGTATAAGATCTACAACTTATTCAAGTTGTAGACCTGTAAAATACTAGGGTTACTCTACTGAATCCTTACGTATCCACCAGATAAAGAAGAGTGCAATGGGAATACCGAAGATCAATAAATCCCAGGCTAATGCAGCTAGACATGAATATACCATGTAATTGAAAGTCCATGATTGGAAAGCAAGATTCCAATTACCATCTAGCCACACAACAATCAACCATGTCAATCCGACTATGAAGCTGAATGCATTGCTTCCTCTCCTATTATTCCGCTTAGGCTTGCTCCCACGTTCTTCTTCTGGTAGTTTGTTGTACCACTGAGTGAAGACTATCGCAACAATAACAAGGACCCAACTTCCAACCAAGAGAAGTTCCCAGAATATTAGATGTAGAACGAAATTGATCACATAACCAATTGTCCACTGCCCTATCGCTGCTGGAACGAATCCTACAGCCTGAGTAGATGCAACGAACCAAAGAGCTA
>CAZMBV010000142.1:0-6466 GCA_964564335.1 uncultured archaeon | reverse complement strand
GGTAATTATATTGCCATTGAAAACAACTAAGTCAGATTCAATCTTCATCTTTGTACACACGCTCTAAAGTGACACACAAACGGCATATCTTTCTTGTCATTAATCCGTTACTATATTTTTCCACATATTTCCGCGACATTTTACATCCAGCATATGCTAATATACTTAATTCTATCTTAATAATATTAGATAGATTATATTCATTTACGCCGCCGATTGTTGAATTCATTCTGTCTGACGCGCCACTGCATTTTGCGCTGAATTCTACATTGCCGGCTGCGTTGTGGAGACGATTATAATGCGGCCAATGAGATTATTCAACAAGACATTTGCCTTGTTCATAGTGACATTGTTCGTAGTTTCCTTTTCATTAGCAGGTAACTCTGCAGCTGTTCCACAGAAAAATGCGGAATCTTCTGTCGATACAAGTTATCTGATTAATCCTACTCCTATTAGTCATTCAATTCCAGCAGATGAAGGAACTAATGTGGATTGGTATACTGATGTTGGCAACTACACTGACACATGGACATCGTCCAACAACAATTGGATGTTTGGACCTAAAGCAAATTACGAGTTATTCTTCAATAATGGAACTCAAATCGATAAACTTAGCTATATTCCACTTGGAGAGGAAATCATTTGGAGAATCAATATACCGAGAAACGTTCTTAGAGGTGCGGGAATTCAGAGTGTATATGTGAATGGTTGGTACAACTCTCCTGATATGAACTTCAGCGCAAGTTTCAATTTTAATTTTTATAATGATACAGTTCCATCATGGGATGCTTGGTCCTACAGTGAGAACTACACATCTGGCTTCTCATCACTACCCTATGTATCAATCAACAAATCTGGATGCAATATCACTAGCGGTGAAACCATGTATATTGTGACATTCAAGGTGACCTTTGGTGTCGATACTCCGACAGGGTTGTATAATCCATATGCATCTGTATATGATACCCTGAGTAACAGCTATGATGTAAGCTCAAGATATAGCACAGATGATATGATGTCAAGTTATATCGCAATTGGAATACCAATGTCAGAAGCTTATTCTTTTAGTTATCAAGGTGGATACACTCTTGAGAAACAAGATCTTGCTGGAGATACTATCTATAGTATAAGTCGTGATACTGACTTTATGATGCGTATGAACATCACAGAACATGGTGAGCTTGCATATGCTGCCCTTTGGACTGTTTTCTCAGGAGATATGAAGATTCCAGTGCACAAGACTGGTGAGCATACTGAGATGGTACTGAAAACTGGTGGATGGGAATATGATCCAATTCTTGAAACCTACTTCTATAATGGTTCTGCAGAGTACACAGTCCCTGAAGTAGTTTGGGGCGATTACATTGTTTATGATAACTACAACTTCGGTTCAGATTCCCGGTACCATGATTACCGATATACTTCGTACAATGAAACAACTGATAGTTGGGATGTTGTTACGTACCAGATGATGGATGATATGCGATTGATGTTCATATATAACTTCACATCTTCCTCCTGGGAATTAATCTATGGATTCACCTACTGGACCTATCCTCTTGAATACTATATTCCCGATGTCTACCAAGAGCAAGTCTGGTACACAGAATCAGTTGAGAATGCTCCTTTCCAGATTTATGAGTTAAATGAGACCCTGAGCAATGTTTACACAACTAATGGTGTAGTTAGCGTAGAATTCGTTGGTCACTTTACTAACGATGCACCAAAGGGCGCAACCGTTCACTTCGATGAAAGAGTGATGGATACTGATGGATTTGTTTACGGTGTGAGTGCAGGCGACACAGGCAATGCACTAATGACATGGCAGGATTATAATAACGCTAAGGAAATTGCAGTTGAAACTCCAGTTACAATTGCCAAACTGATTAGTGTCGACGATACTCCTCTCTATAGCTGGTTCTTCCCAGCAAAATCCGGCACTGCGTTTGAAGTTCAAGGCCGCCTTCAGGGTGGTGCAGATCTCTCTTCTGATATTGATGGAGCTATTTTTGAGATGAAATCCTATGATAGCTTCTGGGCTGAGAATTTATACGGTTATACAGACATGTACTACGAAATTCTTGTTGGCGCTGATAATTCAGTCACACTTACTTCATACAATTACACAGCGATGCAAAATCTAACTTGGGGCTATCACTGGGAATGGGGTGAAGTTCTTGTCACTGGTTGGCACTATGAATATGATGAAGCAACTGGTAATACAGATTGGCTCTATGGTGATTACTATACTTACACAAACGAATGGGTTGAAGGTTGGTATTACGAATGGTACTACTACAACCAGAAAGATGGTGAATGGGTCACTTCTGCAGATTGGTATTATTATAATATCAAATCTGAAATGACAAAGACTAATGTTGTTTTTGCAGAAGTTAGTAACATCTCAATCTCCACTAATGGTGGAGACCTCTATTACTCATTCCTTGTCAATCTTACTGACAGCGTTAGTGAGATTACCCATTGGTGGGACTTCCAATTTGCAAATAATACTTGGGTAGAAGACCCAACCTCCGTAACTGGATTCCACGACGTCGCAATCTGGCGACCTGGATGGGTAAATAGCTTCAATTACACAGACACCGGTGAGGATCTATATGTTGATATCTCATCTCAGATTGGCGTGTACAATAATTCGATTCCTGGTGTTGATGATTGGCTTGCAGTAGATGAGCGACCATACATTACAATAGATGGAGTTAATTATCCAATACGCTTACGAGAAATAACCTACCCCTATTCATCATATTCTGAAGATAGAATTCTATTCAGTGACAATATGGGCTACTACTACGAGCTTCTTAATGGAACTAAAATTAGCATTGAGAACGATAGGGTTGCAAAGATTTACAATGTCACAATTCCAGGTCAAGGCTCTTTCATATCGACTCAGAAGGAGCCAATGTACTATGATGATACAGTGAACTACTGGAAATCATGGTGGGACATTGATGGCAATCTTCATCAAGGGACTGACGATGTAATCTGGTCCTCTAGCGCTGAAGTTGAACTTCTTGATGTATCTGAGGCCAAATATGCTGGATACTATATGCGAATAGGTGCTTGGAATGTACTTGAAGTTCAAGATTATCCTAGGAACGATCCACGAACTGGGAATGATTATGTTCTAGATCTGGACGGTTCTCGTTACAATCTTGTGTATGAACCATATTATGGTGGGTACAGCATCTACTTTGAAGGAACATATCAACATGCTTCAAATGTATTTCAGAGTATGAATGCCACCTATATGGGTTCGCAAGCATTTGTTCCTGAATACTATGTTATGCAGGAACAGTGGTTCACTTCCAATGGCCATTATGAGATGCCTTATCCTGGAGCAGAAGCTGAATGGAGTGGCGTTTATTACACTACTTCTGAGTATAGTGGAAAAGTTCCAACCACAAAGACAATTGAGGTTAATGATGTTGATTACTTCCTTGGTGGAAATCCTGATACATCGTCATGGTATGAGAATGATCCCTTAAACAATCACACAGGTTTCTGGGTCTTTATTGGACCTACTAACTATAGTCTTGATGGTCAAAAGATGTGGCATGCAAATGTCAATGGAACCTCCATCTGGCAACCGAATCCTGTTGGTTGCACTCTTGATTACGGAACATTTGTTGGTTTGGCGATGAATTTCGAAGGTCAAATCATAGTTGATGCACCCTATTACCAAATAACTTCTGACTACAACTCAACCTATGGTTTTGAATATAACTGGAGAGTCGACCTCTACAATGGTACGATTATCACTTGTGAACCTCGTACATTGTTTGAAGTCTATCTAGTTGATGCTAATGGTACAGAAGTCTATACTTCCAACACATACCCAGACCAAGAGTGGATCTCAGAGTATGAGTATGCCTACTACATTGAAGACCTCAATGGGACTCGCTACTATGTTGACTCCTATCGAGAACTTCCAATCCTCGATGTCGAAATTGCAAAGGGTTGGGAAGTCTGGGACAATGATACAGATACTTTCCATTACTTTTTGAATGGAACTGAGATCATTGAACCGTACATGCTTGGACATTATGGAGTTAACGCATTTGTCTTCACGAATAGCAGCCTTGATGGTAAGTACTTCTTCCATAACGCAGAACATGAGAACACTGTTTACGAAATAAATTATGAAAGCAGTCCGTACACAGTCACTGCTAAGCACGACTACATTTACGAAATTACCAGTGTCGAGGGTCAAGCCTATGTCTATAGGCTCGCACCAATTGACAGTGTAACCTTCAAGAATTTCAATGAAATAATCGTTGGAAATCCACGATGGGCACTCTGGGGAATGAAGAGTTGGGCTGTTTCTGAAACAAACAACGCTTTGGACCTAGATGGTGACACCTCAACAACTGATGACCAATACTACGTTCTATCTGAGTATCAATCAACTAACACCTACAACAACTCTTGGAGTAGGATGTGGGTGAACCTCCAGTGGGATCCCAATGGAACTCTCTTTGGAGATGAGATGAACACATACTCTTGGATGGGCGTTGAAACAAATACTTGGTCATATACATGGCAAGACAGCTACTTCTGGTATCATGCTGATGATCTCTCACCAGTTAGTTCTACTGAGTGGTCTGCAATTAATTCGACAATCTTTAATGTAGATGGATCTCCACGTGCCGGCTTCTGGGATATTTCCTACATGGCTAAGAATGTGACATGGGCTGACGCTCTTGCTGAAGCAGAAGCGAATGGTTGGGATTGGTACTCTCAAGAAGAGCAGTCCTGGACCTGGCTGTCTTTTGGTGTTGGTCAGAATTATGGTGTTGATAGTGAAACTGGTTGGTCATCAATCAACCTTCGCTATGAATTCTCTGGTCTGATGCTTTGGAACGATTTGAACAACGATACTATTCTAGATGCATACCTGAACAATCCAGGTGACGGTGAACTCACGCACTACTTTATCCCTGATTCTGTTGAAAGTGTGAGCTTTGTTAAACCTGGTGAATCATATGGCAATCTTGACGAATCTGGAAGCCTACTATTGGGCTTAGAAGATGAGGTGACTTGGGGTGTCACTTTCCATGATGTAAATGGAACGACCTTCCCATTCAACACCTATGCATACTGGGACTGGTATAGTGGAGTCGTGACTGGAAGCGATCTAAGAACATTCGATGAGAGACCAACCAAAGTCACCATTGATGAGATTTCTTTCCTCGTGCACTTCCAAGGGCTCATTAACGAAACGGTTGGAGCGACTAGTAACTATGCATCTATGAAAGTTGACAACACAATTGGTCAATGGTATATCGATGGACAAGCTGGACATAGTGATCTTGCAAACCGTTCATTAGCACTCAACTATCTTGCAGATGTTAGCACATCACAATTCAGATCAGGGAACTCTACTGTTTCCCAGGAACAAACTATTGTTTCTGATAGGTTCGAAATCGGTGATAATACTGCTAGATTTGCAGAAATGATCATGGGTGGCGTTACCTATGATTGGGCATACGATCCATACAATGCATATGACGTCACTAGTCAGACTACTCGTGCAAGCTCGTTCAGCAGTGCATATCAGTCTGACGATGGTAAATCTGCTACCTCTTGGATGTTCTCAAGCACTCAATACTATGTTTCAATCGGATTCCCATACTGGGATGGCTACTATGTCTATCAAGACCCTGTCTTTGTTGGTTATATCAGCAACTCAGGTACAAGTGGAACTGGCGGTGAGGTTATATTCAATTCATTGAGCATGTATCCTGAAGTTCCATCTTCCACTGATAGTGTTAGTATTGATGTCGATGTGCTCACATCTCTTGAAGTTAGTAGTGTTGGACTTTACTACAGCACTGATGGATCCAATTTTGATCGACAAACACCCATGTACGAGTCCTACGATAATCACTGGAGTGGTTCAATCGAGCCATATCCCGAGAACACTCAGGTCTGGTACAAAGTTGTTGTCGAAACTGCTTCATCTGGAACATTTGAATCCAACGTTGCATCCTACATCGTGGGTCAGGGAGCTGTGGTAGTTACAAGCACCACGACAACTACAACCACGACAACCACGTCTACCACATCATATCCTGGATTTGAAAATGGGATATCTATTGAAGTCTTTATGATGCTTGGTGGTATTGGTCTTGTTGTTGTAGTGTTGGGGATAATGGCTAAGCGCCGCAAGTAGAATCAGAAAGAGGGGTCAATCCCCTCTTCCTATCTTTTTTTGAAAAGTCTAATCTCTATTTCTTTGGAACTTTTTCCCAATCTGCTAGGAATTTTTTAATACCGATATCTGTCAACGGATGATTGACCATTTTATCAAGAACTGCAGGTGGGATGGTAGCGATATCTGCTCCAATCATTGCCGCTTCATAAACATGGATCGGATGTCTGATACTTGCCACAATAATCTCGGTTTCAATTCCGTAATTGGCGTATATCTGTGCGGTACTCTCAA